>JALZUV010000182.1 GCA_023301245.1 Rickettsiales bacterium | reverse complement strand
ATTAGCAATAAAAATAAAGAGCTACTAAGCAAGCTCAGCCCGAACTTTAAAATTGTAAAACCCAAGTCGATTATCGGCGTGATGCTTAACCAAGAGAAGTTTGAATCTATTAATTCGAAACGCTTAGAACTGCTGCATTTGCATCATCAAGCGGTGCGTCCACAGGATGTTTCTTCTGAACTCCATGTGACCGCCACCACCGAAGATGGCCAATATGTTGAAGCGGTTGAACATAAACACCACCCCTTCTGCTTCGGCACGCAATTCCATCCAGAATATAGCGATGAAGTCGGCTTAAAAATGATTAGCGAAATGGTCGAATATTCCCGCCAACTTAAAGCCCAGCAATTTGATAAACAGGCCGATGTTCGTAGCTATGTAGACCTACACGCCGATGAACTGCCCGAAGCCTACCAACTTTCAGTACAAGAATGGAAAGCCGAAGAGGCACTGTTGCAGTAAGCTATAAGGAATACATAGAATGACTAATTTCTTAAAAGATTTTCAAGAGCGACGAGCTTTACTTCAGGATTACTATGAAAATAATCCAGTCATAAACGACAGAGATAAAATTTTCTTTAGTAAGGGTCCAACTTCTCCTTTATTGTCATTGGTAAATACCAACGATGGAAAACAAGCTTCTGTGATTAATACAATGAAGTATTGTTGTGGTTTAATGAGCTTTGACGAATTGCGCGGCACGATGCAACGCAAAGAAAAAACCCATGAGAAAATATTTGCTAGCAGCGAAACCCCTAAAGACCTTAACCCTCGCGAATATGGCAAGGGCTATATTTTAAGCCCTGAAATCGCAGACATTGCCAATAAACATAATATTACTTCATACAACGGCTACTCACCTGAGGCCGCCCCCCCCTCTATGACGTCCACTCCATCCTCTAGCGCCAAAACAGTTGCGCAGCAACATGGCTATAATGGCCAAGCTATAGATATTAATGGCGACGGAGTTGCAGATATTCCTGAGATTACTAACAGCATCACCCCTACTCCAGGTGGCATCAAACAAGAACAGGCCCTACAAGCGGGTCACTAAACACCGCTCTAATATAAATGATTCCCTGCTCGCAAGAGCAGGTTTTTTTATTGGTTAAAAAGCTAAGGTTTCTTAACATAAATGACATAATATTTTGTTATAATAATAAGGAATTAGGAGAAATAACATGTCGTTAAAAGATGGAATTTTAGCAGTCGCTAAGTTACTCGATAAAAATGTAGAGGGCGGTTTTGCAGGTTATAACGAACGTCAGAAACTAGCTGAAAAAGATGGCTCTGTTTTAAACTTTAGTGCTGGCGGAGGATGGCAGCGCAGCTTTCAAGAACACGGTTTTGTTAAAGGCCTACTTAATGGACCCGATAAACTTTCAAGTCGCGAACGCACTGCGTTTATAATGCAAGGCGGCGAGATTAGTAACTTCAGCAATTATGATGAACAGTTTGACGCCATGCCCAAAGCTGAACCTTTAGGCTTTTTTGCGAAAATTAAAGTAGTATCATCACTTGTAACTAAGGTATTTAAAGAAGATAAAACATTCCGCCAAGCCGCGATGGAAGCAGGCAGTGAAGCAGGTATGGATACTGAAGCCTTACAAAAACGGCTTGATTTAGGGTTAGGCAAACAAGCAATCTCTATTGACGTAAAAGAACAAATTGAAGCTAATAACAGCACAATTATACAAAATTTTCGCGACACTTGCGGTAGTCATGTTCACGATGCTTGTGCTATGGAACAACCAAGCGCCAGCCTAGCAGTCGATACTTCTCATCTTGCTCAAAAGCAGGTAGAACAAATTAACGCCGCCCACCTGTAAATAAGTTCAATTTAAATACCGTGGACAATCGCTACTTCTCAGCCTTCTTCTTTTCGGGGCGGAAGTTTTGGCGCATGGCGGGGCGGGCGAATAGCGGGCGCTGGCCCATGCTTTTTGCGTAGGTCCACACTAGGCCAGCCATTACGACAATAGCGAGGCCGAATACCCAAATAAAGGCTGCTGTGTTCGTGTCGCCATAAAGGCCTATAACGATAGCCGAACCAAATACCGCCACCGCAATTAAGAAGCCTAGTAACTGCCCCAATACCGTGCTGATACTATGAATACGCAGCGCGCGCGATTCCCAACTATGGCGATGTTTTTGTTCATTTTCGAACATGTTTAAAATGCGCTCAGCCGAGCCTTCAATAACGTAATCATAACCTTCCAGAATTTCTGGATGCGGCAATGGGTTATTGGGGCGGTTATTGCCGCCTCGCCCACCACGTTGCTGATGGTTAGAAGCTTTATTCTTCGGTTGATTCGTCATTTACATTTAACTCTTCTATTGCGGTGCTAATATCTTTACCAATACGTTTCCAATCGCCGCCAAACGCTTCCGACGCACTGCGATACGGGTAGCGATAAAGTTCGGAGGATGACATGCTCAAGGTAGAGCAAATGCCTGAAAATAAGTTACGTATGAACATAATTAAGCAATAAGCTAAACGGAGCACGGGGCAAGGGTTTTTCGCTTATTGCTTGCCCAGTAGCCCTTACTCCTGCCGAGTGGCAGCGGTTTGTAGTATTTTATCTAACCCTGGCACATGCGGTTCGCCCCTAAAATTAATGGCATTCGAGAATTTTTGCGAACAAGTGCTGATGGTTTTATCGCAACCTTGAATGATGGTGTAAATATCGCCCTGTGCAATAGTAAAAGGAAATGGTAACGCCGTTTGAATTACCCCACCTGCGAAGAAAAACTTCACCTCACGCGTGATGCCGTTATTGCTGCCTGATCTAAAAGTTACCTCGCCCCCATCGTAACTACCTGCGCCTTCAATGCGAGCCGCATCCGTGAACTTACTGGGTGATTCCACCGCTTCAACTGCGCCAGTTTCGCTGTAGCTTCCCACATCAACCTTACAGCGACTATCGCCTAAGCGTGCGCGGCAAATGGGCGAATAAAGCTCGCCAATATGTTGGCTTAAACGTTGTGTTAGGCCACGCACTTCGGCCACAAAATGCTGTTGGTTAAGTTGTATTTCACCTATCCAGCC
>JALZUV010000181.1 GCA_023301245.1 Rickettsiales bacterium | reverse complement strand
AAAACCTCGAACGACACACTCACCGATGAACAATTACGCATCGAACAACAAGCCCATGGCTTTTCGACCTTAGAAGTTCGCAAAGACAACAAAGGCCAATGGCAGACGGTAGAAAATAGCAACTATGCGCGCCGCGTAACGGCCACCACTCCCATCGCCATTAGCGGTGCGGCGGCGGGTAGCCCGCGTATGCAAACAACGGCTGACCCTTCAGGCAGATTAGTGCTGGGCACGCTAGGCAATTGCTCAGGCGGTGTTACCCCTTGGGGCACGGTGCTAGTTGCAGAAGAAAATATCGATGGCTACTTCGTAAACCAAACCATTGGGCGCGAAGCCAAAAGCCATCAACGCTACACTATC
This sequence comes from Rickettsiales bacterium, assembly GCA_023301245.1. Lineage (GTDB taxonomy): Bacteria > Pseudomonadota > Alphaproteobacteria > Rickettsiales > JALZUV01 > JALZUV01. The sequence goes on along the minus strand of JALZUV010000181.1, from coordinate 8,914 downwards.
GCACGGCGCTCTTATTATGGCTGGCAGCGTATTGACGACCGCTTTAATGTAGCGATTGAACCAAACGAGCCAAACCGTTTTGGCTGGGTGGTTGAATATGACCCGCGCAATCCAAACAGCCAGCCCGTTAAACGCACTGCACTTGGCCGCTTTAAACACGAAACGGCCACTTGCGCCACCACGCCCGATGGCCGTGTGGTTATTTATTCAGGCGATGATGATTATTTTGAATATATTTACCGTTTCGTCTCCAAACATAAAATTAGCTCGGGTCGCAAAGATTTGCTCGACCACGGCACACTTTCTGTCGCTAAATTTGCAGAAGATGGCACGCTTACATGGCTACCACTAATTTACGGCAAAGGCCGCCTGACCCAAGCAAACGGGTTTACCAGCCAAGCCGATGTACTCATTGAAGCGCGCCGCGCGGGCGATATACTGGGCGCCACTAAAATGGATAGGCCCGAAGGCATTGCCGTGCAGCCTTACAGCCAGCATGTTTGTGTGTCGCTAACCAAAAACCCAAAGCGTAAAGCTACCAATGCGGCCAACCCTCGCGCCAATAATAAAGCAGGGCATATTGTCAAAATGATTCCTCCCGCAGGCGACCATGCTGCCAATGAATTTCTATGGAATATGCATATTCTAGCGGGTGACCCCGATAGCGATAACCCCGATTACGACGGGCGCATTCATAAATCTGGCTGGTTTGGCAACCCTGACAACCTCACCTTCCACCCCAATGGAAACCTATGGATAGCCACTGATGGCATGCCAAAAGCCTATGGTGTGGCCGATGGGCTTTATGCCACTAACAGCAAAGTAAAACCAAAAGCTTTCCTCTGCGCCCCCAAAGGTGCCGAAGTTACTGGCCCCTGCTTCACCCCTGATGGCGAAACTCTGTTCGTTTCTATTCAACATCCAGGCGAAGATAAAGGATCAAGCTTTGATAACCCTAGTACCCGATGGCCTGATTTTAAAGATAATCGCCCTCCACGCCCCAGCATCATTGTGGTAACGAAGGTTTAGCCCCGCCCCTGCGATGGGTCATCCGACTTATAAATACGGTCTTGTAAGGGAATTCTTTTAAACGGATAAATAGATTCATGCGCCAAAGAATAATTCTCAAATGCCTCGATGACTTTATCGGCTGACTTTGCCGTTTTTGTAAGAGCTATCACCTTATCGGTAAGTAAACTAATGGCTTTGCGAAACTCTCTCGCATTTTGAGGGGAATCTTTATTTTCAAAATTTGTAATCGCCACTTCAAGCTTCTGCCATGCCCGCGAAAAGGCCTTATGAGCCTCTGCATCGTCAATACGCTTATCGCAACGCGCTATCGCGCCTTTAAACGCTTTAGAACATGATTCTAAATATTCCGACGCCTCAGCAGACGGATCATAATGATATAACGCCATAGGTTACGATAGCGCCCAAACGCTAAAATAACGTTAACCTAAAAAACTCGCTTTAACCTGCGCGCTTTTTACCGCGTTGCGCTGATGCTTTACCCATCGTCAATGCTTCGTCAATCAGCTGTTTTTGCTGACGATCATGAATACTAGCATAGCCCGCCGCAGGCGATGCTGCTTCTGCACGCCCTGCATATTTAATGCGGCAACATTCTTGGCCTAACTCTTCCAACACATCGCCCAAACGAGGGCCAACAAAGCGCCATGCGCCCATGTTTTCTGGCTCTTCTTGCGCCCACATTACTTCCACTTCTTCATTCGCTTTCACATATCTCGAAAGCTCTTCTTTCAACTCTTCATGCGGGAACGGATAATATTGTTCGACTCGAATAATGGCGACATCTTTTTGCTTACGCTCGGCACGTTCTTCATACAGGTCGTAATAAACTTTACCGCTGGTCAAAATGATGCGCTGAATCTTTTTCTCATCCATCTTATCGACTTCAGGAATGATGCGTTTGAAGGTTTCTTTCGCTCCAAACTCTTCTAATTTTGAAACACAAAGCTTGTGACGCAACAATGATTTTGGTGCAAACACAATCAGTGGTTTGCGGAAATCGCGGTGCATCTGACGGCGCAAAACGTGGAAGTAATTGGCAGGCGTAGTGATATTTACACATTGCCAGTTATCTTCACCACATTGCTGTAAGAAGCGCTCCATACGCGCCGAGCTATGCTCAGGCCCTTGGCCTTCATAGCCATGCGGCAGCAGCATTACCAAGCCACTCATACGCAGCCATTTATTTTCGCCTGACGAAATAAACTGGTCAATCATGATTTGCGCGCCATTAACAAAGTCACCAAACTGTGCTTCCCAAATGGTTAGACCATTCGGTTCGGCTAGTGAGTAGCCATATTCAAAACCCAAAATCGCATATTCAGAAAGCGATGAATTTATCGGCTCATATTTCGATTGTTTCGCTTCAATATGATTGAGCGGAATATAACGCTTCTCATTCACCTGATCGGTCAATACCGAATGACGGTGCGAGAAGGTTCCACGCTCCGAATCTTGCCCCGAAATACGCACGGGGTAACCTTCGGTTAATAAGCTACCAAAAGCGAGTGCTTCGGCCAATGCCCAGTCGATATTCTCGCCCGATTTCATCATTTCTTGCTTGGCTTTAAACTGACGCGCAATTTTGCTATTGAGGTTGAAATCGTCAGGCACTTTGGCCAGTGCCGCGCCCACTTTTTGCAAATCAGCAGACTTCATTCCTGTTTTACTGACAGGGTGAGCCTTGGTTGGGTCAGGTTTTTTCAGTCCCTGCCATTCGCCTTCTAACCAACCTGCTTTATTAGGCGAAAAGTTATTGGCCGCTTCAAAATCTTTTTCAAACTGGTCTTTAAACTCTTTGAAAACTCCATCAACCACTTCTTGCGTCACTGCATTTTCCGCAATGAGCTGTTCTGCATAAATAGTCGCAGGAGTTTTCTTCTGCTTGATTATTTTATACATGAGTGGTTGCGTGAACATCGGCTCATCGCCCTCATTATGGCCATAACGACGGTAACAGAACACATCCACCACCACATCGCGGTTAAATTCTTGACGGAATTCTACGGCCAATTTGCACACATAAGCCACCGCTTCAGGGTCATCGCCATTCACGTGGAAAATCGGTGCTTGCACCGTTTTCGCCACATCGGACGGGTAAGGCGTAAAGCGAGAGTTTTTAGGGCTGGTGGTAAAACCAATTTGGTTATTCACAATAATATGCAGCGTACCACCTGAGCGGTAACCTTTTAGTTCTGCGAATGACAGGCTTTCTGGCACAACACCTTGGCCTGCGAATGCAGCATCACCATGCAGCAAAATTGGCATGGCGAGTTTTTTCTCTTTCAAATCTTTCATCTGGCGCAGCTTGGCGCGCGTACGACCGCAAACCACAGGGTTGACTGCCTCCAAATGCGATGGGTTCGCAGAAAGCGACATGTGAATTTCTTTACCATCGTAAGTTTTATCGACAGATAGGCCGAGGTGATATTTCACATCGCCAGAGCTATCAACCCACTCAGGGAAATCGAGATTACCGTTGAAGATAGACAATAACTCTACGTAAGGGCGGCCCATTACTGCCGTTACCACATTTAAGCGGCCACGGTGCGGCATACCAATACCAATATCTTTCACGCCTAAATCAGCGGCCTTAGCAATTGCTTGGTCGAGACCAGAAATAACCGTATCGCCCCCTTGAATGGAGAAACGCTTTTTACCCGTATATTTAACGTGCACAAACTCTTCAAACGCTTCTACTTCAATTAGCTTACGAAGAATTTCTTGTTTTTCTTCTGCCGGAATTTCAGGACGACCACGTGCCGATTCAATGCGGCGCTGTATCCAACTTTTTTGTTCAGGATATTGAATATGCATGAACTCAACGCCCATTTTTCCACAATAAGTATTGTGTAACACATCCATAATTTCGCGCATGGTAGGGTTATCTAACCCCAGCACCCCATCAATAAAAATGGGTTTATCCATATCTTCAGGGCCAAAGCCATAGGTCGCTGGGTCAAGCTCAGCGTGATATTTATTGGGCTCTTGTTGCAGCGGGTCGAGGTCGGCAATTAAGTGACCGCGCACACGATAAGCGCGAATCATCATAATCGCGCGCAAACTTTCTTGCGTGCTGGCGGTAGGCGCCATTGCGCCCGCTTTTGTAGCCGAGCTCGCTTTTGTAGCCTCATCAACTTGGCCAATTACACGGGTTGGGTTTTGCGCCCAACTTGCCGTGCCAATCGCATCGCGTACCGCATGCGGATTATCGCCGAACCCTTTAAAGAATTCCTGCCAGCTAGCATCCACCGATGATGGGTTTTGCGCCCATCGGTCATAGATTTCCTCCACAAAAACAGCGTTCAAGCCGCTTAATTGGGTTTCATCAGATAGGAAGGGATCGTTCATTGGGTCAGTCATCGACTTACTTTCAAAAATTAGACACAGTTGATTATAGGTACATCAATTGAATTTAATATAAAGAAAATCCTCCGCAAAACTAGTGTTTAAGCGAGAAAATAAACGGAAAATACGGAAATTTACAATGCCATTGAGGCAGAAACTCTTTCAACATTAAATTCAGCCCTAGCGCTATTAAGCGGGCCTTTCACACTCATTCCTAAATTGCCTGATTCAGCAAGTGTGTCTAATTTTTCAACCAATAATGATGGATCCGTTGCTAGCCCCTCTATTTCAGCGGCCAAATCATGCATTTCTCTTTTACGTAAAACAGTAATGAGCTTGCCTAACTTTTCACTTATTAGCTGATCTTTACTTGCACTTGGTTGAACCTCAACCGTTGCTTCATCCAAGCGCTCTTGCAAGGTCTCTAATATATATTTAGCACCATCAATATTGCGATCTTGAGCATTTTGTGTGGCCTCAACTAAAAAATTGGATAAACGGACACTCAATGCATCATTCGCCGTTACTGCTTTTGCGCCATCCACTTGTATAATATCTAGATAATCTCGCTGTAATATATGTATCTGCGTTTTGAGTGATTTATTGCCGTCAAATTTATTATACATAGCCTCTAAATCTTTTTTGACTGCGGTGGCCAGCTCTTTACTCCACGCAATCGCTTCCCCCCCTTTATCGGTGTGCGCCATTGCAGGGGCGCCTTTTAGCTCCACGCCTTTATCTTGCAAATAGCCAATAATATGCTCTTGAATTTTTGGGTTGATATTGGCCACGACATCACGCTTTCCAGTCGCTGAGTCAGTCACCGATTGCACGTTAGTAAAGAGCGGCTTTTGAACGTCCACAAGCCTCCCTAGTCGTTTAAAAACCATCTTTTCCATTTCGGGATCGAGGTCTTTAACCACAAGCTTGTGGCCTGAAAGTTTTGCTAATTTTGAATCAACGGGTTCAATCGTTGCCTCACTAGGCTTCACTCTATTAAAAGCAGTCAGCCCTAAAATCTGATCATATTGCTCTAAGTCAGGACGATATTTAAATAACTCTTTTTTCTCTGTCATAGACAAAGAATAACATTAAAAAATTACGAAAATATTAAGATAGAGTAAGAAATACTTATGCAGCTAGCAATTCTTTCATCGCAATACCGATGTGAGCTGGGCTTTCGGCAACTTTCACGCCTGCTGATAGCATCGCTTCAATTTTGCTTTCTGCACCACCTTGACCACCCGATACAATCGCACCAGCATGCCCCATACGACGACCCGGAGGTGCCGTGCGGCCTGCCACAAAACCAACCGTAGGTTTTTGAATTTTGTGATTTTTCAAGAATTCAGCCGCTTCTTCTTCTGCTGCGCCACCAATTTCGCCAATCATTACAATGGCTTGAGTTTCATCATCATGCAGGAACAATTCAAGCATATCGATAAATTCAGTGCCCTTCACAGGATCGCCACCAATACCAACACAGGTCGACTGGCCAAAGCCAGCAGCAGTAGTTTGCGCCACCGCCTCATAAGTTAAAGTACCTGAACGCGACACAATACCAATTTTACCGCGCTTATGAATGTGACCTGGCATAATACCAATCTTACAAGCATCAGGCGTAATCACCCCTGGGCAGTTAGGGCCAATAAGGCGAGATTTACTACCAGAAAGCGAGCGCTTCACTTCCACCATATCCAACACGGGGATACCTTCAGTAATACAAATAATCAGTTCTAGCTCAGCATCAATTGCTTCTAAAATCGCGTCCGCGGCAAATTTTGGCGGAACATAAATCACAGATGCATTTGCGCCTGCTGTTTCTTTTGCTTCGAGCACCGTGTTATAAACAGGTAGGTCTAAATGCTTTTGTCCACCTTTACCGGGGGTTACACCACCGACCATTTGCGTGCCATATGCAATGGCCTGCTCCGAGTGATAGGTGCCTTCACGCCCTGTAAAACCCTGACAAATTACCTTAGTATTACTATCAATTAAAATGGCCATGTGCGTGCGCTCCTTAAATGCTGCAAATTATTGTTAGCTCATCCATAGAGCAGCGATAGTACAGGTGCAACAGCAACTGCTGGCTTTGCAGCAATAAAATTCAGTTTAAATTTAAGTGTGATTAATTGCGCTTTCGCGCCTTATCATTTTCGATTTCTTGCGAGAAACTTTCTAGCTTGCCAAAAACCTGCTCAGGCGACATGTCACCCTTTTCGTTAATTTCAATAATCTTGCCATGACCCTGCGCATAAGCCGATACAATACCAGACCATTGCAAATCATCATTCAGCTTTTCGGTCACAATCACAAAATGCGATTTTGTTTGGTGATAGCTGAACGCGCTGCTCTGAACCCACTCGCGCGTCTTATCATCGCCATTTTTATGGGCAGTGTAGGCATCGTTGGTTTGCAAAACCGCCATATATTGTGACCACATCCCTATAGATGCGGGAGTTTTAGGAACTAAAACCATCGTTTTAACGCCAACTACAGGGTCATGATAATTTACCACTCCCTCTATTGAGTTAAGGGCTAAATTTCCTGCAAAGCCAAATGAATCTGGCCGAAATAGTTCTGATTCGCTCATTCCTTAAGCTTAGCGTCAAAATCTTAAAAAATAGTAAGGATGACAAAAAAAGGGCTGGAGTGGATAAATCCACTCCAGCCAAAGCTTTAACAGGGAGGCTTTCATATAAGAATTCTCGTATGAAAGAATCTAGGTTAACTAGATGTGAGGGTTTTATAGGGAAGGTTAACCTTGATGAAAATTAACATTTTTGCAGCCTTATTATGCGTTAAATGCATAGCTTAGGGTCAATACCCCACTTACTATGCTTTATAGTGACAGTAAATTAACCTTATTAAGAAGGAGGAAGGGCGAGCGGAAGCCGCTCCATAAAATATTTAAAATTCGGTGGCGGCGGCAAATTTACGCAATAGAAAATCGCGAAAGACGGTAATACGTTTCGAATTTCTAAGTTCGGTGCCATAAATAAAGAAAGCATCCACCGCAGGGCCTGTAACTTTCGGCAATACAGGGCTAACATTACGCGCGTTATGCACCATATAATCGGGCAACCCCGCAATGCCCATTCCCTGCTCTACAGCGCGCAACATTCCAAATAAGCTATTTACCTTAAAGTCAGAGCGCAATCGGGTACGGTTTTTGCCGCCCAATTTTAGCAGCCAGTCAATTTCGCTATAGGGCGCACGAAATTCTTCACCAAACGAGATAAGCTGATGGTCGTATAAATCTTCAATTTTACGCGGAACACCATGCTTACGTAGATAATCGTTCGAAGCATACAGGTCGTTATGAATGGTCGTAATTTTACGCTGCACAATATCAGGCGCATTTGATTCATGCACCTGAATGGCGCAATCAGCCTCGCGCATGGCCACATTCACCTCGCCATCTTGGGCATTCAGCGTCACGGTAATATCGGGGTAAAGCTGTTGAAACTCAGCCAATTGCGGAATGAGCCACATGGTACCAATCGCCACAGGCGTGGCCACAATAAGCGGGCCTTTTGGGCGCTCACGACTATCCATCAAGGCATTTTCCGTCGCACGCAAATTTTGCGCCATCTCGGCGGCAGTCTGAAATAATATCTCGCCCTGCTCGGTTAAAATCAAGCCGCGCGCATGGCGATGAAACAGCGTCATACCAAGCTGTTCTTCTAACCCAGAAATTTGACGGCTAACGGCAGATTGGCTCAAATTCAGCAACTCGCCCGCGCGCGTCAAGCTCTCCGCCTGCGCAACCGCATGAAAAACCCGTAACTTATCCCAATCTAACATAGCGCCTCACTAATGCATTATATGCATAGCCTATAGCAGATGCATGCGTGTAGCGCAATATTAAGTCAGACTAAGCAACATCCGCTTCATCACCACTTTCGGCTAAAAACTTATCGGCTTCCAACGCTGACATGCAACCTGTGCCTGCTGCCGTTACGGCTTGGCGGTAGGTGAAATCTTGCACATCGCCGCAGGCATAAACGCCAGCAATGTTGGTCGCTGTGCTATCGGGTGCGGTTTTCAGGTACGCATTATCGTACATATCTAGCTGGCCTTCGAATAGCGACGTATTGGGCACGTGGCCGATGGCGACAAATGCGCCAGTACAAGTCACTTCAGACGTTTCGCCTGTTTTCGCGTGTTTTACTTTTACACCCGTGAGTGATGGCGGGTTATCAGTACCGAGGAACTCCTCAACTTCGTGATCCCACAGCATTTCTACATTCTCTTTGGCGAATAAACGCTTCTGCGCGATTTTCTCGGCGCGTAGCTCATCGCGGCGGTGAATGACCGTTACTTTCTTGCAGATATTCGACAAGAACAATGCTTCTTCAACCGCGCTATTACCGCCACCAATCACCACAACTTCTTGGTTTTTGAAGAAGAAGCCATCGCAGGTCGCGCAAGCGGAAACACCAAAGTTTTGGAATTTCTCTTCGCCTTTTGTGCCCAACCAACGCGCCGATGCGCCCGTGGCAATTACCAAGCTATCGCCCGTGTAAATATCGCC
>JALZUV010000180.1 GCA_023301245.1 Rickettsiales bacterium | reverse complement strand
GAAACTCATATGGACATTAGTACGCTAACCGTGAGCGAAGCCGTGATGCGCCTCGACTTAGGCGAGCTGCCCGCGCTCATGTTTAAGAATGCGGCTAATGGTGAATTGAATGTGGTGTACCGTCGTGAAGATGGCAATATCGCATGGATTGACCCAACCCAGCAGAAAAAAGGTAAAGCCGCTTAACCTTTAGTCGTTATTGCAAAGAAAAATTATTGCGCCTTTTCAGTCTTATGGTTGAAAGGGCGCATTTTTATTAAGGCTATTTGTTTATAAAGGTTGGATAGGGCGGCGAAGCTAGCAATATTGCTATGTCGATGCTTAGTCTTCCGCGTGTTGAAGTTATTGCGGGCGTAAATCTTCCGATGCTCATTAAAATATTCGCCAAACGCAAAACTGCCAAACTGCCCGAAGTTGCAATCAGCGCGCAAGATGCAGGCCGTAAATACATCAACATCGCTACCCAATTGCTAGAGCCGCAACGCAAGGCGAGCTAGCCATATTTTACTTGCATTTCTCTGCATAAAACCGCATCTTGCGGCCTATGAATAATCCTGTTTCCCAACGCGAAATCCGCGCCCGCAATGTCACTATTAGTAACAACAAGCCTTTTGCATTAATTGCAGGTCCTTGCCAAATGGAATCGCGCGATCATGCGATGATGATTGCCGAGAAATTGGCCGAGATGTGTGGCCGCCTTAATATTGGCCTCATCTTTAAAACCTCGTTCGATAAAGCGAATCGTACCAGCGCTACTGCCCAGCGCGGCATTGGTATTGATGGTTCGCTGCCTGTGTTCGAAGAAATTCGCACCACCTTCGATTGCCCCGTGCTAACCGATGTGCATGACGCGCATCAGGCCACTGAAATGGGCAAGGTGATTGATGTGCTCCAAATTCCTGCCTTCCTTTGCCGCCAAACTGACCTGCTGAAAGCGGCGGCGGACACAGGCAAAATTATCAATGTGAAAAAAGGCCAGTTTTTAGCGCCTTGGGATGCGAAAAATATTGTCGATAAGCTCGACCATTTTGGTAATAAAAATATCATGCTCACCGAACGTGGTGCAAGCTTTGGCTATAATACACTTGTGTCAGATATGCGCTCGCTTCCTATTATGGCATCCACTGGTTGCCCTGTCGTGTTTGATGCGACCCATAGTGTGCAACAGCCGGGTGGTCTTGGCGGAGCATCAGGCGGGCAGCGTGAGTTTGTGCCTGTATTGGCGCGTGCTGCGGTGGCGGTAGGTGTGGCAGCGCTCTTCATGGAAACGCATGACGACCCTGATAATGCACCTTCTGATGGCCCATGCATGATGCGCTTGGACGAGATGGAAGAAACGCTTAAACGCCTACAAGAAATAGATAATGTGGTAAAATCATGAACCGAATTTTAGATATACACGCACGCGAAATTATTGATTCTCGCGGTAACCCCACCATTGAGGTGGATGTGCTGACTGAAGAAGGCGCATTTGGCCGTGCTGCTGTGCCATCAGGCGCATCGACAGGCGCGCGCGAAGCGATTGAATTGCGCGATGGTGATCCTGACCGCTACCGTGGTAAAGGCGTATTGCAAGCCGTTGAAGGTGTGAATATCGAAATCGCTGAAACTTTAATTGGCTTAGACTCTACCGAGCAGCGCCAAATTGATGAGATTCTGATTGATTTAGATGGCACGGAAAATAAAAGCCGTCTTGGTGCAAATGCAATGCTTGGCGTTTCGTTGGCTGTGGCTAAAGCATCGGCTGATGCGCTGGCTCTACCGCTTTACCGCTATGTTGGCGGCACGCAAGCGCGTAAATTGCCGATACCGATGATGAACATCATCAATGGTGGCGAGCATGCGAATAACCCTATCGACTTTCAAGAGTTTATGATTATGCCGCTAGGGGCGAGTAGCGAATCGGAGGCTATCCGCTGGGGTTGCGAAATTTTCCATAGTTTGAGCGATCTGTTGGTCGAAAAAGGCCTAAGCACCGCCGTTGGCGATGAGGGCGGGTTTGCGCCTGATATTAGCTCGACCAAAGAAGCGATGGATATTATTTTGCAGGCCGTCGAAAAAGCGGGCTACCAGCCAGGCAGCCAAGTGCAATTAGCGCTCGATGTTGCCTCAAGCGAATTTTACCTCGATGGAAAATACCACCTTAAAGGCGAGGGGCGCGTGTTGAGCTCGGAAGAGCTAATTGAAGAATATGCGAAGCTAGTGAATAATTATCCAATATTTTCCATTGAAGATGGAATGGCCGAAGATGATTGGGATGGTTGGGCGAAGCTCACCAACGAGCTGGGCGGAAAAGTGCAGCTAGTAGGCGATGATCTATTCGTCACTAACCCTGCCATTTTGGCGGAAGGTATGAGCAAACACCTCGCTAATGCGCTGCTAGTAAAAGTAAACCAAATTGGTACGCTCACTGAAACGCTAGATGCAGTCGAGATGGCGCAACGCGGCGGTTATAACTGTGTTATGTCGCACCGAAGCGGCGAAACTGAAGATAACACTATCGCGCATTTAGCGGTCGCCACCAATTGTGGGCAAATTAAAACAGGATCACTCTCGCGCTCCGACCGTTTGGCGAAATATAACGAGCTACTGCGAATTGAAGAAGAGTTAGGCCTACAAAGCCAATTTGGGCTTTAAGTTTTAAACCATTGTCACCCTGAAATTATTTCAGGGTCTATTCAGCAGTATCGCGCCAAGCCGTCCAATGGATACTGAAACAAGTTCAGCATGACGGAATGGAAAAAAGCAAAAAAGCCCTACCGCAATTCAAGGGGTGGGGCTTTTTTTGTTATTGTTTTAAGAAATGGTTTATCAGCTTTATCATTCCGTCGCTTAAGACGTTGAATATTAGAAAACCCATAAATACAAAAAATATATTTAGTAAAATATCTTTAGTTTCCACTTCCATATAAATTAGTATTAACGGTGATAAAATTATTGTTAATATCACCGAAGCAATAATATTTGCTCTCATTTTTCAAAATTTTAAGGTTATGAAATGAGCTGCCAAAGGGCGGCTTTATGTAAAAAAAATACAATTTATCTCGCGCACATTACCAGAAATGCAGAGAGAGAGAGAGCAATCTGACTAAGGCGGTTGTCATGCAATTGTCATATTCTTTGATT
>JALZUV010000179.1 GCA_023301245.1 Rickettsiales bacterium | reverse complement strand
TGATGATTCCACCATTGATAACAGTAGGCTCCAGCCCCCCCGCTTCCAACAATGTTGCGGTAATGGATGTGGTCGTGGTTTTTCCGTGAGTACCCGCAATGGCAACGCACATTTTTAGGCGCATCACTTCGGCCAACATTTCAGCACGTTTTACAACAGGAATACGCATCTCGCGCGCGGCGATAATTTCGGCATTATCTTCTTTCACCGCCGTTGATTTTACAATCACATCGGCTTGCAAAATATTCTCCGCTTTTTGGCCGATAAATACTTTAATACCCTTATCGCGCAGACGTTCCACATTAGCAGATTCCGAGAGGTCAGACCCCTGCACCTTATAGCCTTGGTTATGCAGCACTTCGGCAATGCCGCTCATGCCGATACCACCAATACCGATAAAGTGAATAATCCCCACATCAAGTGACATCGTGGCCGAAAGTGGAAGTGTTTTCATTGCATTCATGAGGATATTTTCTTTTTCATTCTTATCTACAAACTCGATTATAAGGCTTCGTCATAAAATGTTAACATTTATCTGCCATAATCCAATCGAATTACAAATTTGAGTATTGAAAATGACGGATAAACCAAAAAAATGGACGGATGAGATTGTTAGAATCTCTCCTGAAAAATTAGAGAAACTAGATAAGGCCTTTGAACAAGCGCAAACCGCCATGGTTGATGTGCTGAAGGCTCGCATAGATATTGGCTTTGTAAATAGCGAAGCCAATAAAATGATTGATAAAATAGACATCACCAAAGATTTTATCGAAGGCAATGTTATTCGTGAAGGCTCCCTACCCGCGCTCACGATAAATTTTAAGGATGATTTAAATAAATTTGCTAAATTCACGTCCGAATTATTGCAATCGAACCAACTAGATGCTCATCAAGATTTGATGAATTCCGTGGAATCTGCCGCGGAAACATTTAACGAATTTCGTTTAGAATTAAGCCAGCGAAAATCTCTCTAGCAAGGGCGTTAAATTTTATATTTAACTTCCGCATTCAGCGCCGCTTCGGCCAATGCTCCTGCCGCATTTACTTTTGCTAAATTATGCGCTGCTTGCGCCGTTTTCTCCAGCACTTCCGTATGGTTTAGGCAATATTCAAGCCGCGCGGCCAAAGCATCCGATTCAAACTGCGAGGAAGGCAAAAGCCAGCCTGCGTTATTTTCTTCCATATATTGCGCATTATAAGTCTGATGATTATCAGCAGCGATAGCCAGCGGCACATAAATGGCAGGACGACCTGCGACCATCATTTCCGTCACGGTTGAAGCACCTGAACGACATAACACTAAATGCGCCTTTTTCAGCCGCTCGGCCATATCATCGAAGAAAGGTTTTATTTCGGCTTGTACGCCGTAAGTTTCGTAATCCGCTTTGACTGCCGCCGCATCTTCGGCGCGACATTGCTGGGTAATGCGCAATCGTTTACGCAGCTCTTCGGGCAGCAAGCCAATAGCGGCGGGCGTGACCTCGCTAAACATGCGCGCGCCTTGGCTGCCTGCAAAAATGAGAAGTTCTAATGGCTCACCGTGCTTAGGGCTGGGGTAACCTAATGCGCGCAAAGCCAAAATTTCGGGTCGTGCAGGATTGCCAATTTCGATGCATTTCGCATCATCTTGCGCGCGGATACCTTGCGTATTTGGGAAACTTAAAGCAATGGTTTTTGCCCGCCCCGCTGCCATCCGATTTGCCTTGCCTAGATATCTGTTTTGTTCGTGCAACACGATGGGAATCGCCCGTGCCATTGCCATCGCAATCGCCGGAAAAGACGGATAGCCACCAAACCCCACCACCACATTAGGATTGGCTTTTTTCATAATTGTCGCCGCTTGCCCCACGGCTTTCAGCAAACCTAACACGCCTTTTACTTTGCCTGATAGCCCTCCACTTGGGCTTTTCGAGGCTAATACATGAACTTCTAACCCATCAGGGAAATTATAATTTGCCGTGCGTTCATCGGTTAATAATAGCACCTTATGGCCACGCTGCTGCAGCTCTTGTGCGGTCGCAATAGCGGGGAACACATGGCCGCCCGTGCCACCTGCAGAAAGAATAATTGTTTGGGTCATAAGTGCTGTCCGCCAATTCGTTTACGAGTGAGTGCTAACACCATGCCCATACAGATTCCCATCGATATTGCAGATGAACCCCCGTAACTAAGGAACGGCAAGGTCATGCCTTTAGCTGGGAACATTTGCACCGAAACCCCCATATTAATAAGTGCCTGCATTGCAAATTGGGTAAGCAACCCTGCGGTGGCAATAATCACAAAACACTCGCGTTCATCCCATAAACGAATGACCGATTTAATGACCACGAATAAAAATAACCCTGCAATAATGAGACAGAAGATAACGCCGAATTCTTCCGCGGCCACCGCGAAAATAAAATCTGTATGCGAATCGGGTAGGTGAATTTTCACTTCGCCCTCACCTGGGCCACGCCCTAATAAGCCTCCATTTTGGAAGGCCTCAATTGATTTTTCAACTTGGAAATTATCGCCCGTAGTGGGATCGAGAAATTTATCAATCCGCGCGGTTACATGTGGCAATAAATGATAGGCAGCAATACCACCCACAACACCAAGTGCCAGCAATATAATAACCCATAATAAGGGCAGCCCCGCGAGGAACATTTGCGCCCCCCAAATGGCCGATAAGGTAATGGTCATACCAAAGTCAGGCTGCGATATAAGCAATGCGGCGCATAGCACATAAAGCATAGTTGAATAGCGCATGGCTGGGAAGTTAGGCTGCTTTTGTTGCAGCATAAATATCCACGCGGTCACCACCGCAAAAAAGGGTTTAACAAATTCTGAAGGTTGGATGGAAACACCGAGTAAACTCATCCAACGCGTTGCCCCTTTAATTTCGGTACCAACAAAAGGTAGCAGCATCAACATCACTAAACTGCCCATAAGCCCAACAAGGCTAATGCGGCGGATAGCTTTTGGCGTGCAAAGCGAGATACCCAGCATGACCATAAAGGCCAGCCCCAAATAAATTTGCTGACGTTTTACAAAATAGAAAGAGTCGAGATTAATACGTTCGGCCACCGGCGGGCTGGATGCAGTGACGAGCACCGCGCCAATTGCCATCAATAAAAACAATGCCGCTACCAGCGTACGATCGACCGTCCACCACCAACGGCTTAAAGGGTGATTAATCCGCCTTGTTGTTGCCATAATTATATCATTGCCTAATAACTAAGCAGCGTCATCTGTTGTGAGTGGTTTGGAGGCTTTCTCTTCAAAAATCTTTTCTAGCTGTGCGGTAAAATGCTCACCACGCGTTTCAAAATTCTTAAATTGGTCAAACGAGGCGCAAGCAGGCGAAAGCAACACCACCCCCGACTCATGCTTCAGCGCATCTGCCGTGGCTTTTATCGTCGCCTTTTCCAACGTCAGCGATTTTTCATATTTCACTTTATGCTCTCGCAAAACTTTAGCAAATTCATTGGCAGCAACACCAATTAAATAAGCTTTTTTAATTTTGGGGAAATATTCAATAAGCGACTCAATGCCACCCTCTTTTGGCATACCGCCTGCTATCCAATAAATATCATCATAGGTACTTAGCGCATAGCCAGCCGCTTGCGCATTAGTGGCTTTACTATCATTGATAAAACTCACGCCGTCTTTCCGCATCACGGGCTGCATACGATGCGCCAACCCATCGAAATTATTAAAGGGTTTTTGTAATTTGCTAGCGGCATAACCAAGCGCTTCGCAAATGGCGATAGCCGTAAGCGCATTTTGTTTATTATGTTTGCCTTGCAAGGTAGCGATTTTATCGAGCTTGATTGGGCATTCATCATTCACCGAAATAGCAATCATATTCGGTTTCGTATCTTGCCATGAATAAAGATTCTTACCGCCTTTAAGATCTTTAAAAATCTTATGGCAATACTCATCATCTTTTGAAACAATGGCCGTATCTTTTATGCCCATTCCATCAAATATACGGCGCTTGGCGGTAATGTAACCTTCCAAGCCGCCATGCCTATCGAGATGGTCGGGTGAGATATTTATTAAAGCCGCTACATTAAAGGTGCTATGTAGCATTAAATCAATTTGATAAGAAGACATCTCCAGAACATAAACGCCATCTTCCCCCAGCGGCTCTAGGTCGAGCGCCGCTTTACCAATATTGCCACCCACTTGCACTTTTGCGCCAAGGCCTTCCAATAAATGCCCCGTCAAAGCGGTGGTGGTCGACTTTCCATTTGTGCCCGTAATACCCACATATTTTGCGTGGGGGCGCGCTTGCATTAGCAGCTCAACATCGCCAATAATTTCACAGCCATAGATAGTCGCAATAGCAACAATGGGGTGAGGCTTTGGAAAATGCAACGGAATACCCGGCGACAACACTAGCGTATCAATTTCTTTCCACGGCCATTTTTGGTAAGGAGAATAAACCACATCGCGATGCAAATCTTGGCAGTGGTTTAAATTATCTTGGTTTTCATCCCACGCGAAAACCTCAGCACCACTGACCGATAAACTCGCCACTGTCGCTTGGCCAGAAACACCCAAGCCCATGACGGCAATCTTTTTCGAATTATATTTGGGTAG
>JALZUV010000178.1 GCA_023301245.1 Rickettsiales bacterium | reverse complement strand
CAAAGGTTTCAGAAATTAGAAGGATTACCATGCTAGCTGCAAAAACTATTTCAGAAAATTTTCCACCTACTAAAACTATTTTGCTAACAGGTGAGGATATTGAAACTAAGCGTGCTGAAATTTTGGAATATTTTCATCAAACATTTTCGCTTTATGAAAATATATATGAATGCTTAAAAGATGATTCCGTCTTTTATCTGCACCCCAATAATTTACGCCACCCTCTCATTTTTTACTATGGGCATACGGCTGTTTTCTTTATGAATAAATTAAATGTAACGGGCTTGGTAAAAAACCATATCGACCCAGCGTTAGAAGATATGCTGGCGATTGGTGTAGATGAAATGTCGTGGGACGATTTAGACCCAACCCATTATGATTGGCCAACGGTTGAGCAGGTCAGCCATTACCGTAATGAAGTGCGTAAAACCGTAGATAAATTTATTCGTAATTGTTCGTTCGATTTACCCATTAATCAAGAAAGCCCATTATGGATTATTATGATGGGAATTGAGCATGAACGAATTCACCTTGAAACCACCTCTGTTTTAATTCGTGAGCTAGCATTAAAGCATGTTGTAGACCACCCTGATTGGCAGCCCTGCAATCATTCTGCTGCCGCGCCAACCAACAGTATGATTGCTGTAAAAGGCGGAGAGCTTGCCTTAGGCAAAGAGAAAACGAACCCTCTTTATGGCTGGGATAATGAATATGGCAGTCACCACGAAAAAGCAGCCCCCTTCAAGGCGAGTAAATATCTCGTTTCGAATCAAGAGTTTTTAGAATTTATTGAGGATGGTGGATACCAAACACAAGGTTATTGGACCGCTGAAGGGTGGAGCTGGTGCACTGACACTAAAACTGAACACCCCCATTTTTGGGTCAAAAATAACGATAGTTACCGCTACCGCACCATGCTTGAAGAAATTGAGATGCCATGGGATTGGCCTGTCGATTTGAACCATTTAGAAGCGCATGCTTTTTGCCAATGGAAGTCAGCTAAAACAGGTAAAACTATTCGTCTACCAAGCGAAGCTGAGTGGACCCTATTGCGTAATATGGTTTCGACCGATCAGCCCTATTGGGATGAAGCACCGGGTAATATTAACTTAGAATATTATGCTTCCTCTTGCCCTGTGAATCAGTTTGAATTTGCCAATGGCTTCTACGATATTATTGGCAATGTGTGGCAGTGGACCTCCACTGAATTTTCTGGCTTTGATGGCTTTGAGGTGCATCCTGCTTATGATGATTTTTCAACTCCCACATTTGATACAAAACATAATGTATTTAAAGGCGGCTGCTGGGCTTCTACCGGAAATTACGCCATTAAAGATTCACGTTATGCGTTCCGCAGGCATTTCTTTCAGCATTCAGGTCTGCGCTATGTTGAAGAGCAAGCGTAGCAACTAATGAATAGAGTTAGCGAACACTCTATCAAAGCCATTGAGCTTTTGCAGGCTGAGATTGAATCTTTAGGTTTTACACCTGTCATACAATTTGAGCTTGAAGGAACCTATCGCCCTTATGCAAAACTTGAGAAGTTAGATTTTGGTGCACTGAACACTCAGCTGCAAAAGAACAATATACAAGGTATTGTGAAGCCAGAATATTGGCAATATCAGTGGGAATATGCATCCCAGATGAAGGGACAAACGCCAATGAAATCGGCCCAAGACTTACATTGGGTTATAGAGAATTTCCCAAATTTGCTGAAAGATTATGGAGCGAAACAAGTTTATATTAAGCCAGTTTGCTGGGGTAAAAACACAGAACACCGCCCATTAGACGATAAAGATTTCGAAGAAATTGATAGCTCAAAAACCGTACATGTTCCAAACTCCATTCAAATAAATATAAGTGCAACAGATGAAAGCGGCACTAACGCCATAGCCTATAATGGTTTGGGCGAGCGCCTGCAACAACAGCTACTTCATTCAAGCTATGAGTGCTCCCTTTTATATTCCCCAGAAGAAGAAGCCTTCCAAAGATTATCTTTAAAACAAGACTATAAGCTGCACGATGAACTCTCCTCCCCTTCAAATTTATCGGGAGGGCACCAAGGCAGCGTTGCTCTTTACAAAGAACTAGGGAAACATAATCAAATACTTGGTGCCTATAACAATGAAACTAAAACTTACGGCTGGCAAGCCCTGTCTCGTGTGGAGCATCGACTTGGCGCATCAAGCCAATTATATAACCCTTATTTGAATTGCGCCTTTGCCCTTCTAAACCTCTTTGAGGCTTTAGTGGAGCCTACGAAAAAGACAGTAATCCCAAATTTTAACGCGCAAATAATGCCTAAATCTCTCAAAGAATCATATGAATTATTTAAGCAAAGCAATTGGTTTGAAGAGCAGCTTAATAGATTAAATAACGCATCAAAAGAGGCAAGCCTAGGCAGCGCGCTAAAAACCGAAATTTTAAAAATTTACACCCCTTAAATTTAGGAAGAAGAAATAGTGAAACCTCTATCAGAACTCCTTAAAAACATCCCTAACTTGCCTATAGATTCATTAACAAGTGACCCAGAAATATCAGCGATTGCGGGCAGCATTCAACATTGTAAGCCTGAATGTTTATTCGTTGCGGATGTATCAGAAACCGTCGACCTAGATCATGTTTTTGAGTTCAAAGATGGCGCCGATTTTTTACCGCAAGCGATTGAAGCAGGTGCGCGCGTTATTATTACACGTCCCAATATAAAATTATCCGAAGCTCATAAAAACAGCGACGTAATTTTTCTTCATCACCCACGGCCATTACAAATTTTAGGAGAGATAGCCTCCCGTTTTTATAGTCATAAATCCCCCAGTTTTGCAGGGGCTGTTACAGGCACTAATGGAAAAACAAGTACTGTTAATTTTGCCGCCCAAATTTTCGAAATTTTAGAGCATAGGGCTATAGGAATGGGCAATATGGGAATCCGAAAGGGAGGATTGGAAGAGATAAAAGCGCTTCCTTATGTTTTAAGCACCCCTGAAACCGTAGACCTTCATCGTATCGTTCATGAATTTCATGATGAAAAATACAAAGCTTTTTTCACCGAAGCAAGCAGCCATGCTTTGCACGATTACAGGCTTTGTGGCTTAAAGTTGAATGCCGCCGCATTTACAAACATGACGCAGGATCATTTAGATTTTCATGGGACCATGGATGCCTACTTCCAAACGAAAGCCACCCTTTTTACAGATGTACTGCAAAGCGATGGCGTTGCAATCCTCAACGCGGATATGGATTATTTCGAAGATATTAAAACCATCTGCCAAAAGCATCATAGAAAAATTATCGAATATGGGCGCAACGCATCCGACATTAAATTACTTTCAACTTCAGTTTTTCCTGAAGGATTACGCATCAAATTTAGATGGAACGGTCAAGAGTATGATACAGAAGTCCCTGTTGCGGGAAGCTTTCAAGCTTATAATATTCTTTGCGCTATTGCTTTCGCCGATGTTGCGGAATTACCTGCCAATGAAGTCGTTGCCGCTCTCTCGCACCTCAAATCTGTAGAAGCACGCATGGAGCATATAAAACACCCGCGCGGCAATATTTACCTAGACTTCGCGCATACGCCAGACGCTTTAGAGCAAAGCTTGAAAACGGCACAAGCTTTGAAAAAAAACCGAGTGCTTTGTCTTTTTAGCTGCAATGGCGGAGATAAAACAAAACGTCCAAAAATGATGGCTGTTGCAGAGAAATATTCCGATGTGATTTTTCTAACTGATGGCACCTCGCGTCCTAACTATCCGCAGAGAATCAGAAATGATATTTTAGAAGGCTACTCTGGATCTGGTAGTGCAATAATTCATGAAATAGAGGGCCGTTCCATAGCCATTGAAACGGCAATTATGAGCATCGAAACTGGTGATATATTATTCATCGCAGGAGCAGGATCAGTTGCTTGGCCAGATATAGCTGGTGATGGCCAAGATACAACAGACTCAGCCGTGATTTCAAGAGCACTAAAAATTGAAACAGAATAAAAATACACTCTACTTCCAAGTCACCACTTCTGGTTAAGAATTGACTATTGCTGATGCCCACCCTATAAGCCGCACATAAATTCTTGCGATAGCGCGAGATGGTGAACTGTTAAAGTTGCCATCTAATCTCCAGAAATCAAACTCATTACTCTGCCTCCTTCGTGCGGTTTGCAGCGCAACTTCTGTCCTTGATTTAACAAGGGCGGCAAAAGGAACTATTATGACGACAACAACTTTTCACGAACTAGGTCTTATCGAACCACTCACCCGTACGTTAGACGAAAATAACTATATAAACCCCACGCCCATTCAACTTAACGCAATACCTATTTTGCTTAAGAACCAAGATTTACTGGGAATTGCACAAACGGGAACGGGGAAAACGGCGGCATTCTCTTTGCCGATTTTACAGCATTTATTTAAAACTCAGCGTAACCCATTACCTCGCACCACGCGGGCATTAGTGTTGGCTCCCACGCGCGAACTAGCCATTCAAATTGCCGATAACTGTCAAATTTATGGTAAGCACCTCTCACTACGTCAAACCACAATTTACGGTGGCGTGAACCAAAAACCGCAAGTAAAAATGATGTCTAAGGGCGTCGATTTACTGATCGCCACCCCTGGCCGCTTACTTGATTTAATGAATCAAGGCCATGTTGACTTAAGCACTGTGAGCCACCTCATTTTAGATGAAGCTGACCGTATGCTAGACATGGGTTTCATCAATGATATTAAAAAAATTATCGCTAAAATTCCAAAACAGCGCCACACATTGCTCTTTTCCGCGACCATGCCGAGCACAATTAATAAGCTGGCTAGCAGCTTATTAATTAACCCCAAAACGGTTGAGGTTACCCCTAAGGTGGTGACAGTCGAAAAGATTGAACAGACACTTTACAAGGTTGGCAAAAAAGAAAAGCGTGCCCTACTCGTGCACTTACTTAAAGATAAGAATATTACCAGAGCCATTATTTTCAGCAAAACCAAACACGGTGCAAACCGCATTGTGCAAGAGCTCGAACATTCGAATATTTCTAGCGCGGCGATTCACGGGAATAAATCGCAAAGCGCTCGCCAAAAAGCGCTCGCGGCATTTAAAAACGGCGAAATTAGAACGCTAGTAGCAACCGACATTGCCGCTCGCGGAATTGATGTTGATAATATTAGCCATGTTATTAACCACGACCTCCCGACTGAACCAGAAAGTTACGTGCATCGCATTGGCCGCACGGCTCGCGCAGGCACGCAAGGTACGGCGATTTCCTTCTGTGATGATTCGGAAAATAAAGAATTGAGGGCTATCGAAAAAGTCATCAAATTTAAACTTACACAAGTAAAGACGCCTGAGCTTGAAAAAATGACACCCCTTCCAAAAGCCACCAAAGAGCGCCAAGGTTCGGGCCAAAGAAGACGAAATAACGGACCAAGAGACAATAAACAAAAGCCCTCTAATTCAGATAATCGTCCTCAACGAAACCGCAGCCGTAGCGCAAAAAGAAAGTAAAGCAATACTCATAGCTGCTGCCTATAGAACCTCTCTGCAAGAACGATAAATATCCTCTCGCTGCCAATTAAACAGCGATGAAATAAAAAAAGCAGATATATCCATGCGAAGCTGCTTGACAAAAGTAGGTTTGAAGGCAATTTTGGCGACTGAAATATAACACTCTCAACCACTAGAGTGGAAATTCTACAAATACTATTCTTACACGGTAAAGCACCCAAACAAATTGCCCGCAAGAGGGGGGTTACAAATGATAGCTTTTATCCATCACCCTCCCAAAGCCAGAGGCTTGGTATGAAGGGGAATTTCCTAAAAATGTTAGGACTGCTAATTTTATTGGCTTCCACTTGGCTTTTATGGTCTGGGCTTTACAAACCATTGCTCCTTGGGCTTGGGGTGTTTTCTTGCCTATTGGCACTCATACTGGCCTATCGCATCGATTTCTTTGAGAGAGATTTTTTCTCCTTACATTTACTGCCTAAACTCCCCCGCTATTGGATATGGCTACTTAAAGAAATTGCCCAATCTAGCTGGGATGTATCGCGCATTATTCTTAACCCGCGCCTTCCCATTAGCCCAATCGTGGTAAAATTAGACAATCTGCCAAACAGTCCTTTAGGGAAAACCATTTTAGGCAATGCCATTACTTTAACCCCTGGCACAGCAACCATGGATATTGTTGAAGGTAAAATGACGATACATTGCTTAACTACCGATTCTGCCGACGCGCTCATGGCAGGTGAAATGAGCCGTAAAACCAACGCCTTAATGGAAAATTAAACTCATGTATCTTGCTGTTTCTGCTGCAATTTTAATCACCATGGCACTGGCTATCGCACGTGGAGTCACGGGGCCCAGCATCTATGATAGGGTACTGGCTGTTAATATGTTTGGTACTAAGACTGTCCTATTATTATCTATTTTAGCATTCTTATATGGTCGCCCTGATTTTCTAGATTTAGCGCTCGCCTATGCATTAATAAACTTTATTGGTGTGCTGGCCGTATTGGAGTTTTTCCAAAACTCTAAAATACGCCATGAAGGCAAAGAAATAATGGACGAGACCGAAACATGACACTCGAAATTTTCATCGATATTCTAAGCTGGGTATTTCTCTGTGCAGGCGGAATCTTCCTCCTTATAGGGGGTATTGGGGTATTGCGTTTTCCAGATTTCTACACGCGCATGCATGCCGCGAGCCTAACCGATACGATGGGAACTATTCTGATCTTGGTGGGTATTATGATGCAAGCTGGTTTATCGCTTGCAACGGTAAAGCTTGCCTCAATTTTGATATTCTTGCTTCTAACGGGGCCAACCGCCTCTTATGCCTTATCCAATACCGCCCTTTTATCGGGTCTTAAGCCATTTAAATTACCCCCTAAAGCTAAGGAAGAAGACTAATGATAACCTTGGTGTTTGGTATATTCTTACTAACATTGTTAGTCATTACCGCGATTGCTATCGTGCGGACACCCAACCTTTTTGTTGCGGTCATGCTGATGGGAATCTTCAGCTTACTTATGGCACTTAACTTCTTCATTCTTGATGCGGCAGATGTGGCATTAACCGAAGCAGCGGTTGGAGCGGGTATCTCTACGGTACTTCTCTTAAGTGCCTTGGCACTTACCGCCCATCGTGAACATCCCATAAAAAGAACCCGATGGCTGCCTTTACTGGTTGTTTCAGCAGCCACGATAACCTTTGTTTATGCAAGCTTCGATCAGCCTGCACTGGGCGACCCAGAAGCTCCTGTCCATCAATATGTAGCTCCTTGGTATCTAGAAAACACCCCTGTTTTGATGGATTTTCCTAATGTGGTCACCGCCGTACTTGGTAGCTTCCGCGGCTATGATACATTGGGCGAAGTGCTGGTTGTCTTTACCGCAGCAATTGGGGTTATGCTACTTTTAGGTCCACTGTCTCCCTCTTCATCAACCTCCCCAAGTTCGGGTCTGCGCTACCATTTAATTCCTCGTGTCGTGGGAAGATTGTTAGTGCCCTTTATTGCGCTCTTTGGATTATATGTTCAATTTCATGGCGAATATGGCCCTGGCGGAGGTTTTCAGGCGGGTGCTATTGTTGCTGCCGCTTTCATTTTATACGCTTTATTAGAAGGCGAAAGAAGAGCATTGCAAGTGCTGCCACCTGCGGCGATTACGGGCATGATGGCAGGCGGCCTTTTGCTTTATGGAATCATAGGGCTGCTAGGTATTTTATTGGGAGGAAACTTCCTCGATTACTCTGTTTTATCGATAAACCCTGTAGCAGGACAGCAGCTTGGCATTTTACTTATTGAAGCAGGCGTAGGCATTACCGTATGTGGCGCGTTGTTGTTTATTTTTCATGCCTTTGCCGCTCATGAGGTGAAATAATGGAATTATTAGGTCTTTATAATTACTGGGTATTTGCGATTCTCTTGATGATTGGGTTTTACGCTGTCATCGCAAAAGGCAATCTCATCAAAAAACTAATCGGCTTATCGATTTTTCAATCTGCGGTGTTCTTACTATATATCACCATGAATAAAGTAACGGGCGGAACTGCACCGATTATTCAGGCGGATTCTCCTGATCAAATTTATTCAAACCCTTTACCTCAAGTACTCATTTTGACCGCTATTGTTGTAGGAATTTCAACCACTGCCATGGGGCTTGCTATTGTCGTGCGCATTAAAGAAGCTTACGGCACGATTGAAGAGCACGAGATAAATGAGATAGGTGAACGCTCATGATATTGCTAGACCATCTCATCGCCTTGCAAGTTGTCATTTCAATGCTGGCAGCACCTTTGGTATTATTACTTCGCGTTCCGGGCACGGCTTGGGCAGCGACAACCCTTACCAGCCTCATGGCCTTCGCCATTGCTATTTCGCTCACTGGCACAGTGTTACAAGGCGAAGAAATCTTCTACGAAATGGGCGCATGGCCAGCGCCTTACGGTATTGAGCTGCATCTTAGTGCTTTTGGTGCCTTATTATTATTAATCACAACGGGCGGCTCTAGCCTTGCACTCATTGCAGGAAAACGTAGCATTGAAGCATCCGTTGCAAGCGACCGCCAATCCGCTTTTTACGCTGTTTGGTTAGTCGCATTAGCAGGCATGTCGGGTATTGCAGTTGCGGGCGATGCCTTTAACATTTTTGTGTTTATGGAAATTACCTCGCTTGCCACTTATGCTTTACTGGCCTCTGGTTCTGATCGCAGGGCCCTACCTGCCGCCTTTAAATATCTTGTTATCGGAACAATAGGCGCCACCTTCTATCTTATTGGTGTTGGGCTTATTTACATGATGACGGGTACACTCAACCTGACTGATATCGCGATACGCATTCAGGAGGTCACCGAGCTGCGACCTATTTTAGTCGCCGCTGGTTTTATTACCATTGGCCTGTCTATTAAAGCAGCACTATTTCCGCTCCACGCTTGGCTACCTAATAGCTATAGTTATGCCCCCCATATCGTCACCACATTTTTAGCAGCCTGTTCAACTAAAATTGCAATATTTGTACTGCTGAAATTTAATTTCATCGTCTTTCAACCCAATTTAATTGGGCATGACATTCAATATGCGGCCTTCCTAATGCCGCTAGCAGTGTTGGCTATTTTAGTCGCTTCAAGCGTCGCTATTTATGAACGCAACCTAAAGCGCCTACTCGCCTATTCGTCTATTGCGCAAATTGGATATATTCTGCTGGGTGCAAGCTTTGCGACTTACGCAGGTCTTAACGCAGGTATTTTGCATATCTTCAATCACGCATTGGCAAAAGGCGCGCTGTTCCTCGCCGTTGCATGCCTCGCCACACGCTTTACCGATTTACGATTAACCAATATTCGCGGTGCGGCAAAATCGATGCCATGGACTATGGCGGCCTTCGCTTGCGCAGGCTTAAGCCTAATCGGCATACCGGGCACTGCGGGTTTCATCAGCAAGTGGTATTTAATAACTGCGGCATTAGAACAAGGCACGCTTGGGAAATGGCTAATAGCTGCCATTCTTATTAGCTCGCTCATGGCAGTAATTTACATTTGGCGGGTCATTGAAGCGGCTTATTTTGGCGCAGATGAAACGAGCGATAGTAACGCCGAAGTGGAAATAAAAGAAGCACCATTTTGGATGTTAGCAACCGTATGGTTCGCCGTATTCCTCAATTTCTATTTTGGGCTCGACCCATCGCTACCTCTTTCCCTTTCAGGTGAAGCAGCAAGTAACCTACTGATGCTGGAGGCCGCAGAATGAACCCCGACCTCTCTATTATCTATGCATTAATTTTACCGCTAATTGGCGCGATTGGTATTGCTTTAGCAGGCCAACGCAACCCTAATTTACGCGAAACAATAACGCTCGCAACCGCCGTCGGCCTGATGGTAATTATCTGGAATTTACTGCCCATTATTATGGGTGGAGCACGCCCTTCTTACGCATTAACCGAGCTGCTTCCAGGGATTTCAATCGCCTTTAAAATTGAACCATTAGGCATGATATTTACCCTGCTAGCATCGCTGCTATGGGTGGTTAATTCAGTCTATTCTATTGGCTATATGCGCGGTAATAACGAGCGTCACCAAACACGTTTTTATATATGTTTTGCAATCGCAATTTCAGCAGTAGTCGGCATTGCATTTTCTGCTAACTTACTAACCTTGCTATTGTTTTACGAGATACTTACCTTCTCAACCTACCCGCTGGTGGCGCATAAGGGCGATGCCGCAACCGTCAAATCTGCACGCATTTATTTTGGCATTCTTATCGCCACTTCAATTGGCCTCCTACTGCCTGCAATTATTTGGACCTACCATTTAACCGGCACGCTCGATTTCACCACAGGCGGCATTATGGAGGGCAATATAGCAGGCCCTATCGTCGGCTTATTATTGGCGCTCTATGTATTTGGTATTGGTAAAGCTGCCATCATGCCTGTGCATCGCTGGTTGCCTTCTGCGATGGTAGCCCCCACTCCTGTGAGTGCGCTGCTGCATGCGGTTGCCGTGGTAAAAGCGGGTGTATTTACCTTGTGCAAAGTAATTATTTACATCTTCGGTACCGAATTTTTACTCACCCAGCCCAGTGCAAACTGGCTCCTTTATTTAGCCGCCTTTACCATTATTATGGCCAGCCTGATTGCGCTGAAACAAACCAATCTCAAGCGCCTATTGGCCTATTCAACCATTGCTCAACTTTCTTATATTATTATGGCAATTGCGCTCTTTCAGCCAATGGGAGAAATTGCTGCATCACTGCATATTGTGGCGCATGGTTTTGCTAAAATTACCCTCTTCTTTGCGGCAGGCAGTTTCTACATCGCTGCCAGAAAAACCGAAATTATACAGCTGCAAGGCATTGGCCGCCGCATGCCGTGGACCATGGCCGCCTTTACTATTGGCGCCTTAAGTATGATTGGAATCCCCTTAAGCGCAGGGTTTGTTTCTAAGTGGTATTTATTAATGGGCGCTTTTCAGGCTGATAGCTATATCGCCATTTCCACCGTCGTTATCAGCACGCTTTTAAACGCCTTATACTTCCTACCAATTATTTACATTGCATGGTTTAAAGCAGAAGATTCAACAACCGCGATAGAGCATGGCGAAGCGCCACTATCCATGGTAATTGCGTTAGTCATTACGGCCAGCCTTACCACCTTATTCTTTTTCTATCACCAGCCTGTTTTTAATTTAGCGGTACAAATAGCAGGGGGCTCGCAATGAGTAATATTAAACCTGATAACCATTGGTTAGTACGCCCTAGCACTATTCGTTGGGCGGCCATCATCGGCATTATCATTCTGGCTCTAACCATTGTCGCAGAATTTTACATTGAAGTGCCAAGCCGCTTCGAAGAAGATAATTGGCATGGCTTTGGCGCCATATTCGGATTTCTTTGCTGCGTTGCCATGGTGATTGGCGCAAAGTTTCTCGGAGCTTTCTTAAAGCGTAAGGAAGATTATTATGATGATTGAGCTTTTATCCCCCGGATTAATCCTCGTCTTCGGCGCGCTATTGGTTGCCTTAACACGCGGTTCGTTGCAAGCGCTTATGGTGCTATTATTGCCCGCCCTTACTCTTTGGGCCATTTGGCAGGTGCCTAACGGAGTTGTCACAAGTTTCGACTTCCTTGGCCATACGCTGGAGCCTATTGAGGGCGGCGCGTTTAGGCGTATCTTCGCCACTGCCTTTGCCGTGGCAACTTTTGTCGGCGGCCTATTTGCCTTTCGACATGCCAGCACTAAGGAACTAACCTCTGCTTTCATTTATGCAGGTGCTGCTATTGGCGCCGCCTTTGCTGGCGACCTCATTACCCTCTTTGTATTTTGGGAAGTAATGGCCGTAGGCTCGACTATAATTATATGGTGCGGCGGCACGAACACGGCACGCCAAGCAGGTATACGCTACGGCTGTATGCATCTACTTGGCGGTGTAATTTTAATGGTAGGTATTATTAGCGTCGCCATGCAAACAGGGTCGGTCGATATAACCGCCATGCGAGCAACTGACTTTGGAACATGGATGATTTTAATTGGTATTCTCGTCAATACCGCCGCCCCTCCTGTATCATCATGGTTGGCGGATGCTTACCCTGAATCCACTTCAACAGGTACAGTATTCCTATCGGCTTTCACCACAAAAACAGCGGTATTAATGCTGATTTTATTATTCCCAGGCGAACCTCTTTTAATTGGCATTGGCCTCTATATGGTTTTTTACGGCATCATTTATGCGCTGCTTGAGAATGATGCACGACGCATTCTAGCCTACTCTATCATCAACCAAGTAGGCTTCATGGTCTGTGCGGTAGGTATCGGCACCGAGATGGCGCTTAACGGCGCTGCGGCACACGCCTTTGCCCATATTGTATATAAAGCCCTACTATTTATGAGCGCAGGTGCGGTGCTCTATCGTACTGGCATGCGCCGCTGTACCGACTTAGGCGGATTATTCCGCACCATGCCCGTCACCTGTATCTGTGGTATCATTGGTGCGCTAGCTATCTCAAGCTTCCCGCTTACTTCTGGCTTCACCACTAAAACGCTTATTTCTGAAGCGGCCGTATCGCAAGGTCTTATGGGCGTTTATTTCCTATTAGCCGCCGCCTCTGCTGGTGTGTTTTTACATGCGGGTATTAAATTCCCATGGTTTGTTTTCTTCAACCGCGATTCAGGATTACGCCCTAAAGAGGCACCGTGGAACATGCAAATTGCGATGATAATATTTGCCGCTCTGTGCATATTGTTAGGGGTGTTCCCTGACTTCCTCTATTCGCAAATGCCAACAGTGGTCGACTATAAAGCTTATAAGCCGGGCAAAGTGCTTTTCTATTTGCAGCTCTTACTATTTTCTGGCTTAGCCTTCTTCCTCTTACTACCAATGATGAAGCGCACCATAACCCTGACCCTTGATTTTGATTGGTTCTGGCGACGGAAACTTCTTAATAAAGCAATCGATATAGTTTTAGCTGTGGGCGCGGCACTTCAGCGCATAGCAAGCTATCCGTTCAATGCCGCCCAGCACAAAGCGGAAAGCCTATTAAGCTTCGATAAATCACTCTCAAAATCTTGGTCAATAGGTGCAACCAGCACATGGATAGCAGCACTCTTAACTGCTTATATTATATTTTATTATATATAAGCTAGTTGCCTGCCCGCGCAAAAGAACTTTAAGTTCAGAACTTATTTAAACAGTGAATTTAAATCCCGAATACGCTGATTTTGAATTTTGAATAATGTTCGAACAACAGATTTGTTTGGCCCATAAATACGGTTAATATGCTGTTGAGTTATTTTATAACACTCGACATTTTCACACGCAATCGCCGTAGCAGATCTCGGCGACCCATCTATCAATGACATTTCACCTAAAATATTACTCTCGCTAAGAACAGCAATTTTTTTGAGGCCCTCTTCAGAATCAATACAAATATCGACACTGCCATTTATAATTACATAAGCAAAATCTTGTAAATCACCTTCACGAAAGAGAACCTCTCCTTTCTTGAAATTTACTTCTCTTTCCTTTTCCATCTGCACCCCATTTACTTATCAAGTTATAGAATAGGAGATATAATTTAAGGTGCACTTAATGGCTCTGCCCTATAATAGGACTTAGAAAAAGAGCTGTATATTGCATCATAATATATGGCAATATACAGCTCTTCAAATATATAATTCTAAATTGAAAACAGCTTAGTCGAATAAATTATCGACAGCATCTTGACTCATCTCTTGCCCTGATAATTGTGGGCCATTTTTGAGAGATTCAGCATCAGATTTATCCACCTTTTCAGGGGTAGCAGCCTTCTTGACTGCTCCGTTAGGATCAACAATAGCAGAAAGCTGCTCTATTTCATTTGAAAGGTTAGCAAGGTAGCTTAGAACCTTTTTAATACGCTGGCCTGATATATCTTGGAAACTACAGGCCTCCAAAATTGAAATTACATGCTCATTAACTTTTTGCGTCACTGCTTCAGGAGTGCCCTGTTCAGCCACTAATTCGTCAATAGCGGTAATATTCTCAATAATCTTATTTGTCGCCCGCTCGGTGTGAGCGAGAACATCTTCCAATTGCTCTGATGAATCGACAACATTGTCGCTATGAGTAGAGCTCACAGAGTTAGCTACAGTTTCGAGCTGACGATAGCTTGAAACAATCTTTTCAATTTGAGAAGTCAACTCAGCGGGTAATGCATTACTATCTATATTATCTATCACTATATTTCTTCCTTGCTCTAAAATGGGCCAATTACGGCTTCCATTTTCTTCTTTAGCGTTACTGAGTTGAGAGGTTTTACGATATAATTGTTAATACCCGCTTTTTTAGCAGCGATGATATTCTCAATTTTACTTTCCGCAGTCACCATAATGAATGGAATATGTTTCAACGCTGGGTCAGCGCGCACTTGCTTAACAAGCTCAAGGCCATCCATTGGTTCCATGTTCCAATCGGAAAGAATAAAATCAAACTTACCCGCCCGTAATTTTGCTAATGCACCGCCGCCTTCAGCAGCAACATCTACATTTTCAAAACCAATTTGTTTGAGCAAACTCTGAACAATTTTTTGCATGGTTTGAAAATCATCAACCACCAAAATTCGCATATTTTTACTTACAGGCATAAGAATCCTAAAATGTTAGTTTAAAAAAGTTCGACCGTGGAATCTTCTTCCGTGGTTTTCATATTAGAGCTGATATTCGTTACTTTTACGTTAATAGAAAGCGCTTTAAGTGAAGAAAAGACAGTTTCTGATAATATATCATTACGTGTTTCGTGTAACATTTCTGATGCTCGTTCGCTAACTATTTGCGAAAGAGCATCGGTATCTTTTGAGCCGCGATAATTTTGATAAGCTTGCTTGCTTTGCTCGCTAAACCCTTCAAGCAGCTCTTCTATATGTTCTAAAACTTGACTATTTCTATCTTGAAATTGCAACAAACCAATGGCTTCTTGTACAAGCACTGTAACCGCTTGATTGTCGCCATCATTCGATTTTTGCGAAATTTGCATGAAACAATCTGCAATTCGTTCAACAGAGTTTCTCATATCAGTATTAGCAAATTCAATCGACTTTTCCATCGCATTTGCTACGGCAACACTTAAAGCTAATTGCGCCAAAGTATTTTCTAAAGAGTTATCATTTTCGTTCATTTCCCCTACCTCTTTGATAATTTCTGAATAATGGTTCGAGAAATGTCATTTAAGTGCACTTCTGTTTCTACTGCCTCTGCATCCATCGCCGCCTTTGGCATACCATAAACCACACAACTGGCTTTATTCTGCCCATAAGTTGGCGCGCCAGCATCACGCATAGCTTTTAACCCTAGTGCGCCATCCTTGCCCATACCGGTCAGGATAACACCCATCGCATTGACACCAATATTTTTTGCAACCGATTCGAACATCACATCAACCGAAGGTTTATGCCCTGTTACCGCTTCCTCATCATGCTGACGACAGACGATAGTTTTTGATTTCTTAGATACAATAAAGTGCTTTCCACCTGGGGCAATGTAAGCATGACCAGGCTTTAAAATAGCACCGCTTTTACCATGCACAACCTCAACCGCAGATAAGGCGTTTAAACGCTTAGCAAAAGATTCGGTAAATTGTGCTGGCATATGCTGTGCAATGACAATTGGGGGAAGAGTGTTCGGCAGCGTTTTAAAGATAGCCGTAAGTGCTTCAACCCCGCCCGTCGATGAACCTATCGCAATTAAGCGTTCTGAATCTTTACTGTCTGCCGCGTAAGATACGTTGGCGGGCAATGCGCTAAGCGCTGCGGTGCGCGATGTAGAGACATTCGCCCGCGATGCAGTTTCAATTTTAGTAATGAGCTCATCTTTAAGCGATAAAATACCTTCACCGGGGCGATGTGCTGTGGGCTTACTAATATAATCAACCGCACCCAATTCAAGCGCTTGCAATGAAACATCAGCGCCTTTCTGGGTAAGCGTTGAAAGCATCACCACTGGCATAGGGCGAAGTTCCATGATTTTTTTAAGAAAAGTAATGCCATCCATTTTAGGCATTTCAATATCAAGCGTAATCACATCGGGATTAAGTGTTTTAATTTTCTCGCGTGCTTCAAACGGATCAACCGCCGTACCGACAACCTCGATAGATGGCACGTCTTTTAGCATGCTTGTTAGCATTTGACGAATCACCGCGGAGTCATCAATAATTAGCACACGAATTGGAGTGTTGTTTTGAGTATTCATTAGAATAAGTCTACCTCGCCTGTATCTTTAGTTTGTACCAAGCTTTCTTGATATTTAGCCTCTTCTTGAGCAACTTTCTTATCATCTTGGCGTTGTAATTTCCGTAACATTACTTTCCCTGTTTCGGGGGTATAATGCAGACGTCTAGGCAATGTGCCTTCTAAGTCTTCTGCGGCAATTTTGAACCCCTCATCCTCAAGAAACTCTCGAATGAAGTTGGAGTTTTTAGTGCCAATATCAATCGAAGTATTCGTAACATTACCACCACCGAACACTTTAATCTCCAGACGTTCTTTGCGTCCGCCTAGTTTGTAAATTGAGTTTAAAAGTTGCTCCATTGCATTTACCCCGAAGCGGGTTTCCATGCCGAAGCCTCCAGTATTTTCACCTTTGGGAACCAGAAAATGATTCATCCCACCAATACCAATCAGAGGGTCACGAATGCAGGCCGAAATGCACGACCCTAAAATTGTAACCAGCATCTCATTGCTACCTGAATGGGAGATATGCCAATCGCCTGTAAATAACTTGACGGTTGTCACCCCCGTTTTAGGGTCGATAACGCGTTTATTATCTGTTGGCTCAATATAGAGTGATTTGCCCTGTCGACGATCATAGTCGGTTATAGATGATGTTTCTTTCACGATGCCACCTTCTGGTAGACCGTTCTTCCCACAGGTTTATAACCTGGAATATCACGCATAGTTTCAGAATGGCCAATGTATAAAAACCCACCAGGGGCAAGTAATTTATGCATACGAAGGAATACATTTTCCTTCGTGGGCACATCGAAATAAATCACCACATTACGGCAAAATATTGCATCAAACGGCCCTTTCATTGGCCAACCTTCTAAAAGGTTTAAACATTTAAAAGCAATAAGCTCTTTAAGGTCTTCTCGTACTTGCTTGGTTTCTGGCGCAGTTCCATCGAGAATATATTTTTGATAAACAGACTCAAGCTTCTCCAGCTCGTTGCTGCTATAAACCCCTGCCTTCGCCTTCGCCAAAATTGCTGAATCAATATCAGTGGCTAAAATTTTTGCATTGCTAGAGGCGCCCGCGCCCCAAAGGCGATGCAATAGCATGGCAATAGAATAAGGTTCCATACCAGATGAACAGCCCGCCGACCAAATTCGCAAACGGCGATTAGCAAAAGATTTATCCGCCGACAACCAATCATGCAAATGTTCAAAATGATGATTCTCACGGAAAAAATGCGTTAAATTAGTCGTAATTGCATTGGTAAATTCTTTAATTTCGTCGTCATTGTCGCTCTTAAGAATATTACAATATTCCGCAAAGCTATCCAGCTTCAACGCACGAATGCGTCGGGTAATACGGCCATAAACCATATCGCGCTTTTTTTCTTCAAGCACAATACCGCTTAGTTTGAATGCTAAATCTGAAAGATAAGCAAACTCGCTTGGCGACATATCAAATTCACGAGAACTCATAAAAATTTATCATTTCAAATTGTTAAAAATCAGACAAGGCAGGAGACGGGGTAATGGGGAGAGTCCTAGAACTCCTCCCATCCATCCTCCGCTATTGCTGACGGTGTTTGCCCTGCCGTAATAATAGGGGCAATTGTTCTACCTGAACCATTGGAAGCACCATTAGTTTTGGGCGCTGATGCACCGTTACTACGTGAAGCACCATTGCCATTACTTGCACCATTGGTCGGTGCTGCACTACGTACCGATGTATCATCGGCAGTTAGGCGGAAGTAATTGACCATTTGTTCAAGCTGCTGCGATTGCTCAAGCATCGATTGCGCTGCAGCAGAGTTTTCCTCTACCAAAGCCGCATTTTGCTGAGTCATCTCATCCATCTGGCCAACGGCAGAATTCACTTCGCCAATACCAGATGATTGCTGATTACTAGCCGTTGCAATATCGGCAATCAGGCCAGATACTTCTTTCACAGAGCTAACAATCGTCTCAAGACTTTCACCTGTTTGATTCACCAAATCAGCACCGGAACTTACTTGGCCTGCACTTTCGTTAATCAACTGCTTAATCTCTTTCGATGCCGTGGCAGAACGACCCGCTAGAGAGCGAACCTCACTTGCCACAACCGCGAAGCCTTTACCAGCATCGCCTGCACGTGCAGCTTCCACTGCAGCGTTAAGTGCAAGTAAATTAGTTTGGAAAGCAATTTCGTCGATCACGCTAATGATGTCCGAGATTTTTTGAGATGACTTTTCAATCATGCTCATTGCACCAACCGCTTCGCTTACAACATCGCCACCTTTGCCTGCTAAGTCACGCGCATCAACCGATAGCTTATTCGCGTTATTCGCATTTTCAGTGTTTTCACGCACTGTAGTAGTTAGTTGCTGCATAGACGCGGCTGTTTCTTCAAGGTTTGAAGCTTGTTGCTCGGTACGTAATGCTAAGTCGCTTGAGCCCATGGCAATTTCTTTTGCCGCAGAGTTAACCGATTGAGCGCTATCGTTAATTGAACCGAACACCTCAACAAGCTTGTGCACGGTAGCATTTAAGGCAGTTTTAATTTCATTAAATGCCCCTTCATAATGACCGTCCATTTCGTTGGTAAGGTCACCAGCAGCAATTTGCTCCATCACCTCAACACATTCGGCCATTCCACGTTCATTTTCTAGGCGCATGGTCATTGATTCAGTAATGTCAGTCGCATATTTAACAACTTTAACAGCTTTACCTTCAGCATTCATAATAGGTGCGTAAATGGCTTGAATATAAATTTTCTTACCACTTTTAGAAATACGCATAAACTCGTCAACGATAGATTCGCCTGAGTTCAATGCGCGCCAAAACTCTAGGTAATCCGAAGATTTCCGATATGCCTTCTCTACAAAAATACTATGATGTTTTCCTACTATTTCATCTAAGCTATATCCAACTGCATCTAGGAAATTATCGTTCGCGTCAATAATTACACCATCCATTTCAAACTCGATTACTGCTTGCCCTTTATCGATAGCGTTCATTTTACTAGCAGTATCAACTGCTCTATCTTTGAACACTGATAAAGTGCGAGCCATGTCGCCAATTTCATCCGATGTTGTCATATCAGGCACAGTTGCTTCTTCATCGTTTGCTACAGCATCCATAACATCGCTTAAGCGGGTAATACGACCTGTAATGGTACGGGCAAATAACCAACCTAATAATGACGCCGCTAATGCAGTAATTGCCACATTCATGATAATGCTATTACGCATTTCAATCATGGGAGCATATATTTCATCATGCTCAGCTTGCGATACAATCGCCCAACGAGTTTCATTAAAGTCTAACGGCTGATAAGCTTGTATTACTAACTTACCATCCACAACGACATCTTCAATAATCCCTGTTTTACCAGCGATTGCCTCTACCACTGCTGGCGTTCTAATTTCTTTCTTTAAAATGGTGCTTTCTTCTGAAAAACGAGAATCAGAACGCATTAAAGCATCTTTACCTACAATCATAGCTTCGCCAGTTTCGCCTAAGCCTGTTGGCGACTGCATCACTTCGTTGATGGCCGAAATTGGCATTTGGAACACTAATGTACCAAGTGTTCTACCGTTAGAATCAACAATCTTTTTACCAATAAAACTGGCTGGAGCATCCGCACTTGGACCATAAGGTTCAAAATCTTGGAAGGTCATTTTCTCGCTGCTTGATAATGACAGCGCATCGCGCGATACCACACCTAGGTCAGAATCTTTCCATTGACCTGTATTTAAGTTTGTCGCGTAATCTAGCTCTTTATAAACCGAGTAGATAAGGTTTCCATCTGTATCAATCAAGAAAATATCGTAATAGTCGCGCTCACGCAGAAAAGTACGCATCCACGGATGAATTGCCGCATGA
Source organism: Rickettsiales bacterium (assembly GCA_023301245.1). Lineage (GTDB taxonomy): Bacteria > Pseudomonadota > Alphaproteobacteria > Rickettsiales > JALZUV01 > JALZUV01. The sequence continues at coordinate 562 of JALZUV010000178.1, read as the reverse complement.
ATAGCGCTGTAGGCTGAACCATCAGCTGCAAAATCCAAATTTTCTTTACTGCCTGTTGGATGCGGATTATCTTCAATGTAGAGCTTTTGCAAGTAGCGCTCTGAGTTCCCTTCAATTTCATCCCAAGCAAGGTCAAAATCTTGAATGGCATCAATGACCATTGGGTTGGTAGAAATAAATTTCAAATCAGACTCAATAGAGCCTAAGTAACTGCTAATTTCATGATGTACCGCTGTAGTGGTGGCAGCAAGCTTAGATTCGTAACTTGCTAAAAGCTGCGCCTCGCTTTTTTCAATACTCATATAACCAACAATAGCTCCCGTTGTGACTGCAAATAATGCAAACATTAACGGCAGCTTTACACTTAATTTAAAGTTCAAAACTCTACTTAAAAACGTGTTACTTTTTAACTCTTCTGCATATGCCATGGTACTTACCCCTTTTGTATTTTCTATCGTCTAATTTATTCAGTTATGTGATTTTCTGCAATTTCAATATCTTTTGATTCAAATATATGGTCCACATTCAGCAGAACAACCATGCGGTCTTCCAATGAAATCAA
>JALZUV010000177.1 GCA_023301245.1 Rickettsiales bacterium | reverse complement strand
CATAGTCAACCGATCTTGCAGCAAGAGGCAATTTATGGCCTAACCGAAATTAACCGTGAGCAAATTAAAACTGCACGCCTTGTTGCAAACCCCGGTTGTTACCCAACCTCGGCATTGCTGCCGCTGCTACCGTTGGTGCGTGATGGTGTGATTAAGCCCGATAACATCATCATTGATGCAAAATCAGGCGTGACGGGGGCAGGGCGCAAGGTCGCTCAAACTTTCCTCTATAGTGAAGTAAACGAGTCGCTGATGGCCTACGGCATTGCCACCCATCGCCATACGCCCGAAATTGAACAAGAGCTTGGCGGCAAGCATATTGTCACCTTCACTCCGCACCTAGTACCGATGAGCCGTGGAATTTTATCGACCATTTATGTCGATTTAAAAGGCGCGCGCACAGTAGATGAAGTGCGCCATCACTTAATCGACACCTATAAAGATGAACCCTTCATACATATTTTACCTGAGGGCGAATTGCCAACCACTGGCCAAGTACGGGGCTCGAACTATTGCGCCATCGCCGTGAGCAAGGAGCGCCGCGCAGGTAAGGCCATTATCGTGTCGGCCATTGATAACCTCACTAAAGGCTCATCAGGCCAAGCCATTCATAATATGAACTTAATGTTTGGACTGGACGAGAAGATAGGCCTGCAACATTTGGCAGTATTCCCATGATCCATCCTAGCCCTATCATTATGCCCTATAAAGGCAAGTTCCCTACCATCCACCCGACTGCATTTATTGCACCGGGCGCGACTATTATTGGCGATGTCACCATTGGTGCAAAAAGTAATATTTGGTTTGGCTGTGTAATTCGCGGTGATGTTCAGAGCGTCACCATTGGTGAACGCACCAATGTGCAAGATGGCACGGTCATTCATGTGACTCGTGTAGTAGGCCCTACCAGCATTGGTGATGGCGTTACTATTGGTCACCAAGCCTTGCTGCATGCTTGCACGGTGGAAAGTAATAGCTTCATCGGCATGGGCGCGCAGTTGCTCGATGGTGCAGTGGTGGAAAGTGAAGCCATGCTGGCCGCAGGTGCGTTGCTTACACCAAATAAATGCGTGCCATCTGGCCAGTTATGGGCAGGAAATCCTGCCAAATTCTTCAAAGAATTAGACGAAAAAGCGAAAGCATTTTTCCCACAGTCTGCCGCTAATTACGTGCTGCATGGCGAAGAATACCGTCAAGAATTAGGTCTCGATTAAGTATGGCACTCCTTAAAGCAGTTTCAACCATTGGCGGTTTTACGTTAATATCACGTGTGTTCGGTTTTGTGCGTGACGTGTTGGTGGCGCGCTATCTTGGTGCTGGTATGCTGGCCGATGCTTTCTTAGTGGCCTTTAAATTACCAAACTTTCTGCGCCGCCTATTTGCGGAAGGAGCATTTAATGCCGCCTTTGTTCCGCTATTTGCTGGCACGTTAGAAGAGCAGGGCAAAGAAGAAGCTAAGCGCGCCGCCGAGCAGATATTCTCGGTATTGGCGTGGGTGGTATTGCTGGTAGTTGCGGTCGCTGAAATTTTTATGCCGTGGGTTATCTTAGCATTTGCACCTGGGTTTGAAGAGTTTCCGCAGAAATTTTTACTGACCGTGTTACTCGCACGAATCTGTTTCCCGTATATTTTGATGATTGCTCTAGTGACATTACTGGCCGGTGTACTCAACAGTATGAACCGCTTTGCAGCGGTGGCAGCCACTCCTATCTTGTTGAATATCTGCTTGATTACAGCCTTGCTAACCCTAACACCTTACATGCACACTTCAGCTCATGCTCTGGCTATTGGGGTAATGATAGCGGGTATCGCGCAATTTGTGTGGTTGGTTTATGCCTGCAAAAAAGAAGGAATCCTCCTTACTATTAAGTGGCCTAAGCTTACGCCACCTGTCAAAAAACTAATGCGCTTAGCCGCACCTGTTGCATTAGGTGCAGGAGTTGCACAAATAAATTTACTGATAGATATTGTGTTGGCATCGCTTTTTTCAGGCGCGGTATCTTGGCTTTATTATGCTGATAGGCTCAACGAACTACCAATTGGCGTGATTGGTGTTGCCGTTGGTACCGCTTTATTGCCGATGTTAACGCGTACCATCCGCGCAGGCGATAAGGCCGAAGCGGTGAAAAAACTTAATAGCGCCATGTTTATAGCGCTAATCGTAGCAATGCCTGCTGCAGTTGCCCTCGCGGTAATTCCGGAAGCTCTGATAAAAACCATCTATCAGCATGGTGCATTCACTGCGAAAGATACAGCCGCTGTAGTGCCCGCCTTAATTGCCTATTCGTTCGGCTTGCCTGCCTTCATTATGGTGAAAGTTTTTGCCCCCGGATTTTATGCGCGTGAAGATACAAAAACACCTGTAAAAATCGCCATTCTTTGTGTGGCTGTTAATATCGTCGGCAATCTCATTCTTATGCAATATTACGAGCATGTTGGCCTTGCGATGGCCACGACAGTTTCTGCATGGCTTAATGCAATTTTAATGGGCGCTGTGTTGTTCCGCCGTGAACATTTCAGGCCTGATAAAGATTTATGGAAGGCTTTTCTCTATATTATTTTAGCATCCATATTCATGGGGATTATCTTATGGATAACTCTTATCGACATTAATTTAAGCGGTTTTTGGGATAGAGTCATCAACCTCACAATATTAGTGACATTAGGCATAAGCACTTATGCTATTGGAGCACTTGCCTTATTGTATCGTAACAAGTATTTTACGAGTTATTATGGAAGCCGCTAAACTAAAAACTCTCATGGCCAAGGCCATCAAGAAAGCCGATAGCTCGTATTTCTTTGAAGATTATGGCAAGCAAGCTGCCGCTGTTGTTGCCACGTTAAAGAAGCAAGGTTATGTCATTGTGCCAAAAGAGGCGAGTGAGAAAATGTGCGAATTTGCCGCCGAAAATATGACCACAGGTCGCATGAAACCGGAACAACATGTTGGCCACGTATGGCGCAGCATGGTTGAATTTACTACACGTAGAAAATAACGCTAACTCTTAAAACCTGTTGCCACTAAGAACGTTTCTGCTGAATCCTTACGGCTAGCAGCTGGCTTTGCATGGCGCACTTTGGTGAAGCGTTTTTGTAGGGCTTGTAGGGTTTCGCGTTCCGCACCGCCTTGCCA
>JALZUV010000176.1 GCA_023301245.1 Rickettsiales bacterium | reverse complement strand
CAATTAGCATATCCGATGAAGCAAAGGCGAAGGCCACAAACCTATCGCGGTCATATTTTAATGCCTCTAAGCTGGAGGTGGATAAAGTAGTCTCGGCCATCGTTATACCATAATGAGTTGAGTGCTGTGCCACAATTGAACAAAAGTAAATAGTGCAATTAGGTGCGTTATTCTCTTCACAAATCGTGCCAAGTGAGTCATAATTGACCTGTTCTTTTAGAACTATGGCGATAAACGTTGTTTGGAATAGGCGGACTGGACCCGAGGGCAGTACTCGGCATCTCCACCAAATTTATGGGGATGAAATAGATTCGACAGACGTAATAAAGAAATAATTTTCGTTCGGCATGATACCACCGCATCGGGTCACACTTTATAGTTGCTAATGATAATTCAGCGACTGTTGCATCTAACGACAATGATGTCGTAGTTGCTCGTATGGCTGCCTAACGGTCCCTAACGAGTACAGTTTGTAAACGCGGTCCGAGGGGTACCGGGCAACAGGAACCCCTCACTTATTTGCGAAGTAAATAAGGCTTTATTAGTTTTGTTCCCTCTGCGCGCCTACTGGCGCTCAAATAGAACGCCGCTTCGCGGGCTCATGGCTGTGGTCGGCCTACTGGCCTCCTTTCTATGCTTTTCCCCCGTGCGCGACATACTGTCGCTCCGATTGGCTATTGGTTTACGCCAATGATCAGGGCCGGCTCGCCTGCTGGCCTCACTTCTTTTAAATTTCAACTGATTGTCATGCTGAACTTGTTTCAGCATCCATTGCTCGACTGGGAGCGATGTTGATAAATAGACCCTGAAATAAATTCAGGGTGACAATTTTAATAAGTAACAAGGAAGGGAGGCCAGTAGGCGCGGGCGCGCAAAATGAAAGCCCTTAAGCAGAAACCGCTTCAGGCTCGCCCACCTTCCATGGGAATTGTTCTTTTTTCACAATTTGCCCGCCAGAAATAAAATGGCTTTCGTTGCCAAGATGCAAAAACCCACTCCATGTATTATGTTCGCGGCAAAACTCATTGGCTTCTATCAGCGCATCTTCAAGGCTGATATCGTCGGGCAAATAGCGTTCTAGGGGATGATAGGCATTCACAATTAACGGTGAACGCAAAAGTTTGATACGGTTTTTCATTGCTTAGTCTCCTGTTTAGCAAAATTGTTTAAGGACGCTGCAATTTGGTAAATATAAATCACGTCCACGAGCAGAATATGCATTTGGCAAAAAATGTCTAGAGGGAAAACATCGTCACCCTGAATTTATTTCAGGGTCTATTAATCAGCAGTATTCCCAGTCGTGCAATGGATGCTGAAACAAGTTCAGCATGACAATTTTTTTGTAGAGTAAGGAAAGAAGAGAGGCCAGTAGGCCGAGCCAGCCATGAGCCCGCGAAGCGGCGTTCCATTTGAGCGCCAGTAGGCGCGCAGAGGGAACAAAACATGAAGAGAGGCCAGTAGGCCGAGCCAGCCCTGAGCCCGCGAGGCGGCGTTCCATTTGAGCGCGAGTAGGCGCGCAGAGGGAGCAAAATAAAGAACAAACTACTTTTTCAGCAGTTTCGCCAAATCAGGTGGTAATCCGCCACCGCCGCCAAGTTTGCTCATGTCGGGTAGGCCGCTAGGGCTGCCGCCCATGCTGCTCATATCGGGCATGCCTGCGCCGCCGCCCATTTGTTGCATCATTTTCATCATGCCTTTTTTGCCGCCGCCCATCTTTTTCATTTTCTTCATCATGGTTTGCATTTGCATTTGCGCTTTAATGAGCTTGTTAATTTCCATCACTTCCATGCCGCAACCATTGGCGATACGCTTTTTACGGCTACCATTCATCAGCTTGGGGTTTTCGCGTTCTTGCTTGGTCATACTGCTAATAATGGCTTGCTGGCGGGTGATAACATTATCATCCATGCCTGCTTCATCGAGCTTGCCTTTGAGCTTGCCCATGCCAGGGAGCATTTTCATGAGGCCACCGAGGCCACCCATCTTTTTCATTTGGTTTAGCTGTTTGTTTAAGTCGTTAAAATCAAACTGGCCGCTTTGCATTTTGCGCATGGCGGCTTCGGCTTCTTCAGCATCAATATTTTCAGCGGCACGTTCAACGAGCGACACCACATCGCCCATATCTAGAATACGCCCTGCAATACGTTCAGGGTGGAACGGTTCAAACTCGGTGGGTTTTTCGCCTGTTCCCATAAATTTGATAGGCTGGCCTGTAACTTGCCGCATCGAAAGTGCAGCACCGCCACGGCCATCGCCATCAATACGGGTGAGGATAATACCCGTTACGCCGATTTTCTCGTGGAATTCGTGGGCGATGGTCACAGCATCTTGCCCCGTTAGCGCATCGGCCACTAGTAATGTTTCGGTGGGTTTGGAGAGGTTGCGAACTTCCAGCAGCTCATCCATCAGCTCGCCATCGAGATGTAAGCGACCTGCCGTATCGAGAATCAGCACATCCATGCCGCTCAATTTAGCTTCTTTCAGAGCGCGCTTAGCGATTTTAACGGCGTTTTCGCCTTTCACAATCGGCAGGGAGTCCACTTCGACCTGACCTGCGAGAATCTCTAGCTGTTCTTGTGCGGCAGGGCGTTGCGTATCGAGCGAGGCCAGCATCACCTTTTTATTTTTCTTACCCTTTAAATAGAGGCCAAGCTTGCCCGAGCTAGTCGTTTTACCCGAACCTTGTAAACCACACATTAGGATGACCACGGGTGGGGTGGCGTTTAAATTCAACTCTGCCGTTTCGGAGCCAAGTAATTCTTCTAGATGATCTTGTACTAGTTTAATGACCATCTGCGCAGGGTTGATGTTTTTTACGACCGCCGCACCAAGGGCTTTTTCTTTCAAACTATTGATGAATTCTTTCACCACGGGCAGGGCAACATCGGCCTCTAGCAGCGCAATACGCACTTCGCGCATGGCCGAGTCGATATCTTTTTCGGTTAATGTGCCGCGTTTACTTAGCCCACTAAAAATTCCGCCAAGGCGGTTACTTAAACTTTCAAACATGTAATCTTATATAAAGCGCGAAAGCCCTGCTTGCAATGGGATTAAAAAAAACATTAAAACCTTAAGAAAACGCTGGGAATAAGGAAGAGCCTCGTCTATGCTGATGTAAATATTCAACGCGAACAAAAATAATAAGACTATTTTTAGGAGGCACTATGTTCAAGCGTAAAGACGAAGACATCGATTTATTAAGCGAAGCTGGGGGAAGCATGACCGACCAATCTAAGAACGAGCCAAAAATGGGTGCTACACCTATGCAGGCAGTTACGCCAACAACTATGCCGACTACGGCAGGAACATCGCCAACAGGCATGCCAACGACACAAGCAGTAGCAAAGCCTGCTACGCCTGCAGCCACGGCACCGAATGCGGGTTACACTCGCCCAACAGATCCAGCTGGCGTATCGCGCCCAACTAGCTTCCGCCCTGCGGCAGATGCGGGTCGTCCGACTCATGATTATCGCTCGAACAATGCGC
>JALZUV010000175.1 GCA_023301245.1 Rickettsiales bacterium | reverse complement strand
TACTTTGCAGGGCGAGGGGCCGCATACGGGGGTGGCCTCGGTATTTGTGCGGCTGGGTGGCTGCAACCTTGCGTGCGATTTTTGCGATACGGAGTTTGAATCATTTGCGGAAATGAGCCTTGCCGAAATTATGCATGAAATTGGCTATTATGCGGATGAGGAACAAGAAGCGAGCCAGCAGGCGAGCCCTTTAGTCGGCGAAGCCGTCAGGTCTATTGCGAAGGCCAGTAGGCCGAAGCAGGGACAAAGAAAACTAGTCGTCATTACGGGCGGCGAACCGTTACGTCAGAACATTATACCTTTATGCGTGGGGCTTATTGAAGAAGGATTTTCCGTACAGATAGAGACCAACGGAACTATTTGGCGCGAGGGAATGCCGGCTGCTGTCGATATCATCTGCTCGCCGAAAGCGGGTAAGGCTGGCTATGGTGCTTTGCGAGGTGATATTGTTCCGCACCTTCGGGCGCTTAAGTATATTATCTCGAAAACCCGCGAACCTTACACTTACGTTCCGAGCGTTCCTGAGGGCATCGAAACTTGGCTTCAACCCATGGATGAGGGGGATGAGTCCAAAAACCATAAAAATCTGGAATATGCTACGGCGTTGGCGCAAAAGCATGGCTATAAAATTTCAATTCAAACGCATAAGGTTTTTGCGTTAGATTAATTTTTTACGGCAATAAGTAACGGGTAGCATATTCATTGTCCGAGGAGCGGTATTTTACCATCTTCTGATGGACCTTCTTTCGAAGTTTCTCTAATCCCGCACGGCGAATTTTTTCTTCTTCATTAGCGGCTGCCTTAGCGTAAAACATCATATCGCTTGTTGTCATGGTAATAACCCCTTGGTTTTTGTTACTTATAAAAGTTACTAAACGTAAGATAATAAATCTGTCTGCCGTTATATTACTTTCGGGCGGGCTAGATTAAATAGCTTTACAGATAAAGGCTATTTTCTGTCTTTGACCATGCTCTGGCATGATTGTAGCTCATCATTTTTTCATAAACCTTTATACGTAATTTTTCTAATCCAGCGTTACGAGTTTTTTCTTCATCTTGTGCCGTTAAATTTGCATAAAACATCGTGTTTCTCGAACTCATTGTTATTACTCCTTGGTTTGTGTTATTGATTTGAATATCTATAAAATCCTTCGGAACTAGAGTTGAAAATATTACAATAATTTAAAAAGAAAAATGAAACACAAAGCAGTATTATTATTATCGGGCGGGTTAGATTCCGCCACAGTCGGCGCGATGGCTAAGGCGGGCGGCTATGAGCTTTATGCGATTTCGTTCAAATATGGCCAGCGCCACGAGGTTGAGTTGGAAGCCGCAGCGCGAGTGGCGAAAACTCTCGGTATTGTCGAGCATAAGGTGGCGGAGCTGGATTTACGCCTATTTGGCGGCTCGGCACTGACCGATAATATTGATGTGCCGAAAGATCGCGATGAAGCGACCATGGCGGCGGATATTCCTATTACTTATGTTCCAGCGCGTAATACTATTTTCCTTTCATTCGCTTTGGCTTACGCCGAAGTGCTTAACGCACGCGATATTTTCATCGGCGTTAATGCGGTGGATTATTCAGGCTATCCTGATTGTCGCCCTGAATTTATTGAGAGCTTTGAGCAAACTGCTAATTTAGCCACGGCTTACGGTGTGGGCGAGGGTGATAAAATCACCATTCATTCGCCACTCATTGAAATGAGCAAGGCTGAAATTATCCAAGCAGGTATGCATCTAGGTGTTGATTACAGCCAAACCATAAGCTGCTACGACCCTGCACCAAGCGGGGCGGCCTGCGGCCATTGCGATAGCTGTAGTCTGCGCGCCAAAGGTTTTGCTGATGCAAAAATCGCTGACCCGACGGTTTATATCTAAGACGGGTTTTGCGGAGTTGCTAAACGTACTTTGCTGGCTTTGCGTAAGTTGCGCGCGACACGAATACGGTCGATTAGGTAGACGCTTACGCCACCCCAAATGAAGCAGTAAGAAATCCAGCCAACGGTGCTGACAGGTTCTTTATATAAGTAATAGCCCAGTATAAATTGAATAGTGGGGCCGATAAATTGTAGCATCCCCATAACGCTGTAGGGTAGGCGTTGGGCGGCCATGGCGAAGAGTAATAGCGGCACGCCTGTGGCGATACCGCCGCCCGCTAAGAACCACCAATCGGCGGTAGATAATAGCATTTCGCTTTCCATACGCAGCGTGAAAGCCAGCACGATGGCGGGTAGGAGGACGACAGCAGATTCCATCATCGAGAATTGGGTGGCATTGACGGTGATAATTTTCTTAATCGCGCCATAGGTGCAAAAGCTGGTGGCAAGCACCAGAGCAATCCACGGGAAATGGTCGCCATAGCCAATTTGAATTCCCACGCCAATCATTGCGAGTAAGAAGGCAAGTTTGAGCAGCGGCGGGAAGGGTTCGCGGAAGATGAGTACGCCGACCGCAACCGACATAAGCGGGTTGATGAAATAGGCGAGGCTGGTTTCAATAATGCGTTCAATATTCATGGCGTAGATGTAAACCCACCAATTTACGCTCATTAATACGCCCGTGATAATGGCGAGATACCAATCGCGCTTGGTCACGCGTTCGGAGAATTTTTGGCCAATGAGCATACGGCCACCCATGATGGCGATATAGAAAACGAACGACCATATAATGCGGTGCGTTAAAGTTTCTAACGCATCAACATGGTCGAGAAATTTCCAGTAAATGGGGAAGAACCCCCACCATGCATAACAGCCAATGGCGGGCAATAAGCCATGTTTGGTGACAGGTTGGGTGGGGTGGTTCATCCGTGGGGTGTAGTAGATTTTTTTAACATTGTCACCCCGTCGAATGACGGGGCTATCGCCGCATTGATTATCGTTGAAAGAGCCCCGTCATTCGACGGGGTGACAAATGCATAAGAATTGGCTATGAAACATTATGACAAATTATGATGAATTAAACCAATTAGGTGAAAAAACTCCGCTTCCGAAAAACCCTGAAGAGGCGGTGTTAGAACGCGTTGATAATCCGCACCCCGATAAAGAATATTGCGTGCGCTTTAGTTGCCC
>JALZUV010000174.1 GCA_023301245.1 Rickettsiales bacterium | reverse complement strand
GTTGCTATATCGCTCACCGAGAAACTTCTTGGTAGTAAGGTCGATAAAAAGGCAATGCTAAAGCTTGTTGCCAAACATAACACCCTCGATAAAAAGGCGGCCTAACAATGGACCCTATGTATATGTCCCCTACATTTTGGGTAGCGATTGCTTTCCTAATTTTTGTTGCACTTGCTTGGAAGCCCCTTGGCAAATTTATGGCCAATGCACTTGATAAACGCTCAGATGAAATTGCCAAAGAATTACGCGAAGCAGTGAGCTTGCGCGAAGAAGCACAATCGTTGCTCGCCGAATACCAAAAGAAACAACGCGAAAATATGGAAGAAGCCAAGCGCATTGTTGAACAAACTAAAGCCGATGCGCAAGCCATGGCCGAACGAGCCGAACAAAATTTACGCGACACGCTAGAGAAGCGCAAAGAAATGGCGATGGAAAAAATTGCTCAAGCAGAAGTGGCGGCGATTCGTTCTGTTCAGCAGAATGTGGTCGATATTGCACTTAGCGCCAGCCGCAACATGATTGAAGATGCAGCCAATGATTCTGACCTAATTGATGGCGCTCTAGACGATATCAATCAAAAGTTGCAATAAATTAAGAATTAGCTACTGTATCTCCTGCTTAGCGGGAGTTCAGATTGTTTCTTAAAGGTTTTTTAGCTCTATTTTTTTGCAGCCTCCCCCACCTTGCTTTTGCTGGTGCATGGACAGCGCCAACCGCGACATGGCAAAGCTATCACGATATTGCCTATTACAGCACTGACCATTATTATGATGTTGAAGGTAATCGCTTCAATCAACCCACTTACAAAAAAGTCGAACAAACCAACCGTTTCGAATATGGCTGGAGCGATGAACTAACCTTAGGCGCAGCCTTCGCCATTGCCGCAGTTAAGGGCACTGAAAGCTCTTTCCTCCCTACAGGTTCGCCTTTTCTCACCCCTGTTCGCGTAGATGTTACCTTATGGAACTATGGTATTAGTGACCCTAAATTTTACCTACGCCAACGCCTTTGGCAAAATAATGTAGCGGTAGTTTCCACCCAAGCGACCTTAAAATTCCCCAGCCTATTCCAGCAGCCCGACCTTCCTCGTACAGGCTCTGATGAATTTAGTTATGAGGCGCGAGTGCTGGGTGGCCATAATTTCAATTGGCTTGGCCAATCACAATTTGGCAATCTTGAAGCCGCCTATGAATGGCGACCGCAAAATGATGGTGACTTACTGCATATTGATGCCAGCTTGGGCTGGGAAATTGGCGAAAAATTGATGATTCTGCCGCAAGTATTTAGCACATGGAAAACCAGTGATAACAATAATATTTTCACCCAAAGTGGCAATGATAGTTACGACCTCGTCAAACCGCAACTTTCCATCACCTATCAGCTACAACCTAACCTTACGCTACAAGCGGGCGCATTTCACCATGCTTACGCCCGCAACAGTGGCGGCGGCAGTGGTATCATCCTCGGAATGTGGATGAAATAATGAAGCAACCACAAGCTAAAATTGGCGATATTCTAACGCAGCAAGGCAGCATTACCGAAACCGCGCGTGACGATGCTATTCGCTATCAGGCGGGCGGGCGTTTAGGCCAAGTGCTTTATAAAAATGGCACCTGTAACAGCATCACCCTTTATACGGCGCTCGCAAAGCAACGCGGGTTACCTTTCGCCAACTTGCTAAAAGAGCCGCCTAAGGAACATCTATTAAACTCAGAGCATCTTACCGACTACCTAAGCTTACAAATGCTGCCATGGAAACATGACGTGCAAGATGATACGGTTTTGATTGCTGCCGTTGAAGTTGACGAGGCGCAACAGCAATGGGCGCAAGAATATTTCCCTAAACACCAGTTTGTGCAGACTGCGCCGCGCGATATTCATCGTAGTTTGAACGAGACTTTTCCCACAGAATTATCACACCAAAGCGTTCATAAACTCGCCCTTAACTCCCCTATTCAATCTGCGAAAACATTGCTGAATAAAAGCGAACATGTTCCTGCGCTCGCACTTGTTACTATTCTTACCATTTGCCTGTATCTTTCGCCGCCGTCATTCATTATTGGCTTTCTTATCGCCATGAGCTTACTGCACCTCTTTACGCTTAGTTTCAAGTCGCTGCTGTTCTTTGTGGGTAGCCGCAAACGGCAGCAAGTTTGGCAAAAATATGCCGATAAACCAACGCTGCGAAACGACCAACTTCCGAGCTACACCATCCTTGTTCCTGTCTATAAAGAGGCAGCAATATTGCCAAGCCTTATCAATAATTTACGAGCACTAGACTACCCATCACACAAATTAGATATCAAAATAATAATCGAAGAAGATGATATCGAAACATACCACGCAGCGCTCGCACAACACCCAGAAGGAATGTTCGAAATTTTACGTGTTCCTTATTCCGAACCGCGCACAAAACCCAAAGCTTGCAACTATGCATTACGCTTTGCCCAAGGCGATATTATCACCATTTACGATGCGGAAGATAAACCCCATCCGCAACAATTGCGCGAGGTGGCGCATCGCTTTATTTACGGCGAACCCGATTTGGTTTGCGTGCAATGTCGTCTCAATTATTACAACCGCGAACAGAACTTACTCACCAAGCTTTTCTCCATCGAATATGCCGCATGGTTTGACTTCATGATTCCCGCGCTCGACTATATGAAACTGCCCATTCCGTTGGGGGGCACAAGCAATCACATCTATCGACAAAAACTGCTGGAGCTTGGCGAGTGGGATCCGTTTAACGTAACCGAAGATGCCGACCTCGGCATCCGCCTTTCTGCTTTGCGCTATCGTACTGAAGCCATGCAATCGCAAACGATGGAAGAATGCCCCGCCACCCTATGGCCATGGATAAAACAACGCAGCCGTTGGATTAAAGGCTATATGCAAACATGGTTAGTGCATATGCGCCGCCCTATTTGGCTTTATCGCAAAATGGGCTGGCGAGGCTGGTTATCGTTTCAGCTCTTCATTGGTGGGCCATGTTTAGTGTTCCTCACCACGCCGATTCTATTTGGCCTATCGCTGCTATGGCTTACCTACCCGCCCGATTGGAACGATGCCACCGCCAAATGGATATTGCCGCTTAGCCTTACAATGTTATTTTATGGCGTGGCCTTACATTTTATTTATGCGCTTGAGGTAGTGCGCCGCCGTCAATGGCCTAACATGCTCATTGCCACGCTCGCCTTCCCTTTTTATTGGCTGCTACATTCGATAGCGAGTTTCCGCGCATTAACGCAACTTATCACCCGCCCGCACTATTGGGAAAAGACCGAACATGGACATTGGCAGAATCAGCTTGAAAAGACGGAGTGATTTCCGTAGCTTCGCGACATGTTAATTAGACCCGTCACAATGAATGACCATGATGCCATTATGGTGCTTGCCGAAAAAGCAGGCTATGGCATGACCTCGCTGCCGCAAGATGCTGGCATATTAGAAGCTAAAATTAAATATTCCGAGGCTAGCTTCGCAGGCGACCCACCGCGGGTAAATGACCCTCGCTTTCTGCTAGTGCTGGAAGATAATGAAACAGGCGAGATTGTTGGCTCAACGGGCATTAAAGCGCATGTTGGCCTCTCTAGCCCATTTTATTCCTACAAACTTTCAATGATTGTACAGGCCAGCACCAAGCCAGAAGTTTACGCTAAAAACCACGTATTACACATGGTGAATGACTATACTGGCAGCACCGAAATTGGTTCCCTCTTCTTGCGCGAATCGTACCGCCGCGACGGTTTAGGCAAATGCCTATCACGTTGTCGCTTTTTGATGGTCGCAGAATTTGCCGAGATTTTTGCCGATAAAGTTATCGCCGAAATGCGCGGTGTGCATGATGATGATGGCCATTCACCATTTTACGCGAACCTCGCCAAGCATTTCTTCAAAATGCCATTCCGCGAGGCGGACTACATTAACGCCACCGAAGGCGGCCAATTTATTGCCGACCTTATGCCCAAATACCCTATTTACCAAAAGCTACTCGCGCCCGAAGCGCAAGCCGTGCTTGGCGTGGTCAATGAAGCTTCAAAACCTGCCGTTAAATTGCTAGAACGCGAAGGTTTCCAATATGCTGGATATCTCGATATTTTCGATGCTGGCCCTACGGTAGAGGCACAAAGCAAGAACATCCGCACGGTGCGTCATAGCCGCAACGTAACGGTAAGCGAACTAAGTAACGCTCCTGTTGATGATAGAAAATACATTCTAATGACCACCGAGCTTGCAAGCTTACGTATCATTCAAACTCACGCTCGCGTGACCGAAGATGGCAATATTATTTTGTTTGAAAATGACGCTAACCGCCTAGGCGTAACCGAGGGTGATAGCTTACGCATTGTTGAGGCCTAATGCCGCAGCTCTTTGGTTTTATCTTGCTCATTTGCTCGATTGCCGCACATGCGAATGATATTGCGCCAGAGCCTGCTTCAGCACTCACCTTAAAGCAAGCCACCACCGCATCCAAAGCAATGGTCGTAACGGCCAATCCTTATGCAACCCATGTGGCAACCCGCATCTTAGAACAAGGCGGCAACGCAATGGATGCTGCTGTCGCGGCGCAATTAACGCTGGCGATTGTCGAGCCGCAAGCCTCGGGCATTGGTGGTGGCGGGTTCTTGCTCTATTGGGACGCTGCGGCCAAAAAGCTCCATAGTTA
>JALZUV010000173.1 GCA_023301245.1 Rickettsiales bacterium | reverse complement strand
CCTAAAAAAGAAACTGCTGCGAAGAAACCTGCAGCAAAGAAAGCCGCTCCTAAGAAGGCAGCAGCGAAAAAAGAGGAGAAGTAACTCATGGCTCATAAAAAAGCAGGTGGTAGTTCCAATAACGGTCGCGACTCAGAAGGTCGCCGCCTTGGTGTAAAAAAATACGGCGGCGAGCATGTTATCCCTGGTAACATCATTGTGCGCCAACGCGGTACTAAAGTGTACCCTGGTGAAAATGTAGGCATGGGCAAAGACCATACGCTTTTCGCTAAAACAGAAGGCCAAATTAGATTCGCCAAAAAAGCCAAAGGCCGTACTTATGTATCGGTTGAAACAGCTGTAGCAGCGTAATTTAACTGCCTAAAATATTCAAAAAACCCCGCTTACTATTAAGTAAGCGGGGTTTTTTATTACCTTATATTCACACGCAATATAGCGGGTTAATCAATTGAGGTGCAATCCCAACCACAAGCATCTTCTGTGAAGAGAAACTTCTCAGGGGCAAAGCTCTTAGGGGCATCCATTGCATTAGCGCGAATCACAATCATTCCCTCTATCGCTTCAGGCCGAGCAAACATTTGAGTGCTACATTTTGGGCAAAACGATAGAGTGATAGGCTTGCCACTGCCGCCAGCATAGGCGTATGAACTCACCTCACCTTCAACGGATACGGTATCCTCTTTAACACCAAAGCCAAGTAATCTACCACCACTGACAAGTTTTTGGCACGTATCGCAATGGCATGAAAATTTGAACTGAGCTTCTTTCCCGTATGAAATTTTAACATCGCCGCAATGGCATTTTCCAGTTTCCACTTCGCTCATTAGTCTCTCCTATTGTTTAATAATGGTTGGCGCTTCAAAATCGCTAGAGCGCTCAGGGTAATCTTTGATGGAATGTAGGCCGCGGCTTTCTTTACGCATAAGCGCCGACTGCACTACCATTACCGCTACTTGCACAAGGTTGCGTAATTCGCAAAGCTCGACACTCACGCGATGAGCACTATAAAGTGCCTCCACTTGCGTCGTTAACTCCTCTAATGCCATGGCAGTTTTCTTCAATACTGATTCCCGCCGCACAATCCCCACTTCGTGCCACATTAAGCGACGGAGATTCTGGCGAAGTTCGTCAATTTTATCGTTCGCAGCCGCCTCAGCGGATGAGGCAACTTCAGCACCGATGGGCTGCGCCTCGCTCGCGCGTAATGCCGACTTATTAAATTCTTGCAAGCTAGCCTCCACCGCATGAGTGCTAAACACCAACGCCTCTAACAGCGAATTACTGGCTAGGCGATTTGCCCCATGCAAGCCCGTATAGGCCACTTCGCCACACGCCAAGAGTGCCTCGATACTGGTGCGAGCTTGCTTGCCCGTAATTACCCCACCACATTGATAATGCGCGGCAGGAACCACTGGCACTGGTTGCGTCATTATATCAACGCCATATTTTTTGCACATGGCGGCAATGTTAGGGAAATGCGATTTAATTTCGGTTTCAGGCAAATAAGTTGCATCTAAATAGACGCATTCTTCGCCACGCGATTTCAACTGCTCGTCAATGCCACGCGCCACAATATCGCGCGGCGCTAAATCGCCCAGCGGGTGGTAGCTTTGCATAAAACGCTCACCATCAGAATTGATAAGGAACGCCCCTGCCCCGCGCACCGCTTCGGAAATTAGAAAGACCGACTCGCCTTCATGGTACAAGCTAGTTGGGTGAAATTGCACAAATTCCATATTGGCAATTTTTGCGCCTGCACGCCATGCCATGGCTGCACCATCGCCCGTAGCCACTGCAGGATTGGTGGTATGTTGGAATAATCGGCCTGACCCACCGCTGGCGAGCAAGGTAGTAGTGGCACGTACTTTAAATAATTTATCCGATTTTGTATCAAGCACTTGCGCGCCAAGGCAGCGGTTTTCCTGCATCAAAAAATCGACACAATAATGATGTTCCAGCAAATTAATATTTTTATTGGCCGCCATTTGTTTGAGTAGCACACGTTCAATTTCACGCCCTGTCATATCGGCATGATGCACGATGCGATGCGCCGAATGCCCTCCTTCACGCCCAAGGTGCAAATCTTCATCTTGGCGGCTAAAACGAGCACCCATTGCCATTAATTCGCGCACGCAATCAGGGCCTTCGCGCACCACTTGCTCTACCACTGCACGGTCGCAAATGCCTGCCCCTGCACTCAGCGTATCGTCAATATGGCTATCAAAACTATCAAGCGGCGACATTACGGCGGCAATGCCGCCTTGCGCATAATTAGTGTTAGATTCGGCCTTATTCTTTTTAGTGATAACCGTGACTGACCCATGTTCAGCCATGCGCAATGCATACCAAATGCCCGCGACTCCGCTACCGATAACGAGAAAATCAGTTTTCATCAATTAGCCTATCTGCGGCGCTAGGATTTCTTTTTATCCCAAGGGCCAGCGCCTGCAGCCGTAGTGGCCGCCGTGCTTTGCTTAACCTGTTCAAACACGCTAATGGCTTGGGCAACCATACTGCCTGCATCATTCGCATTCGCAGGTAAAAGCATGGTGGTCGATTCTTGCGCAATTTTCGCAAATGCATTCACATATTGCTCGGCCACTTTCAGCGCCACTGCATCGGTTCCACCTTTTTCACTAATGGCACTTGCTACGAGGCGAATTCCTTCTGCATTGGCATTTGCCACTTCACGGATAGCTTCGGCCTCGCCTTGTGCGCGGTTAATTTGGTCAATTTTCGAGGCTTCCGATTCTAGTACCACCTCCTGTTTTTCCGCTTCAGCAATATTAATTTGTGATTGCTTCCGACCTTCAGAATCTAAAATTTCAGCACGTTTTTTACGTTCCGCCGCCACTTGTAATTCCATCGCCTGCAACACAGTAGTGGGAGGCGTAATGTTACGAATTTCGTAACGCATACATTGAATACCCCATGTTTGTGCTGCCTCGTTAATAGAGTTCACAATATTTGCATTCAGCACTTCGCGCTCTTCAAAACATTGGTCTAACGTAAGCTTACCAATTTCAGAACGCATGGTGGTTTGCGCCAATTGCGTCACCGCATAAATAGGGTCAGACACCCCGTAGCTGGCCTGCTTTGCATCCGTAATACGGGTGTAAATTACACCATCCATTAGCAGCGTTACATTATCGCGCGTGATGGCCGTTTGTTCTTGCACATCATTGGCATATTCTTTGAGTGAATGCTTGTAACTAACCTCCTCAATAAACGGAATTAACAAGTTTAAACCTGCATCTAAACGCCTATCAAATTTACCTAATTTTTGCACAATCCATTGCTGTTGTTGTGGGACGATTTTTACGCCCTTCCATACCACTAGCACCACGCCAAAAGTGACGAGTAAGCTTAAAACTGTTCCAAAATCAGCCATCATAATTTCCTATTTTTCAGGCGCAACAATAAGCACCGTACCTTTTACTTGTTTAATAATCACCGCTGCATTAGCTGCAACCGCTGGCGCATCTTGCGCGAGTTTCGCATTCATTACCGTGCCCGACCAACGCACTTTGCCCCTTTTATTGGGCTGTAGACCTTCTTCTGAAACAATAGCTTCATCACCGACCATATTATTATAGCCATCGCTGCCGCCGTGCTTTTGCATTTTGAGTTTTTTCATCGGCAGCCAAAGCAGTACTGCCCATAGGCTGGTAGCCGCAAAGAACCACGCCGTTTGCGCCCAGATAGTTTCCGCCCAACCCAGATGCGCCAAAACTGCCGCGATAACCGCACCAAGCCCTGCGAATAAAAAACCAATACCCGAAGCGCCCAGCACCTCAATCGTTAAAAGCATCGCGCCAAGTGCGAGCCATAAATAAGGAGAATTTTCAAGCGTTAAAAGAGTTTCCATATCACGCATTATGCTAGCCCTCACTATTTTAGCAACCTTAATAAACATCAAAGAGTGACAAATGCTTTGTGCTCTCTTACCCTATGCACATGCTCACCAGTGCCAAACGAATTCCCAAAGCGATTATACGTGCGATGGAACATACCATTATCACCCATGATGGTATTGAACATGCGGGATATTTATCGTTTATGGGGCTACTATCGCTCTTTCCATTTCTAGTGTTTATTGTAGCGCTCGCAGGCTTTATGGGCGAAGGAGAATTGGGGCGCGAGTTTATTCTCATCCTTAAAAACATCCTCCCGCGCGATGCTATCTCTGTATTATTGCCGCGCATTGACGAAATTGTTGATGGCCCGCCGCGTGGCCTACTTACCATCTCGATGTTGGCCGCTTTATGGACAGCATCAAGCGCGGTCGAGGGCTATCGCACCGTGCTTAATCGCGCCTACCATGTGGGTACACCGCCTGCCTATATATGGCGCAGGCTCTGGTCAATTGGCCAGTTACTTATTTTTACCGCATTAATTATGACAGTCATGCTTACGCTGCTCATCGCCCCTGCGTTCATCGTGTGGATTGAACAAACAACGGGCATTAGCATGCATTATGAAGAGACAAAAAACCTCGGGGTGAACCTACAGTTTATTTCTGGCGCCTTACTATTTTGCCTTGTGGCGCTGGCTTATTATACCTTGCCCAATATTAAGCAAAACCTCGCCGCGATTATTCCAGGTGCGCTTACCACTGTGCTATTATGGACCTTGGCAGTAAAAGGCCTGCGGCTTTACCTCCTAACCTTCGATCAAGTAAACCTTATTTACGGTTCGCTCGCGGGGATAATTGCAGCCTTATTATTCTTTTTCATTATCAATGTTATCTTCATTTTTGGCGCCGAATTTAATTATCAACTCATTCGCGCTTCGGGCACAACTGTCGAAGAAAAAGAAGAAACCCCAGAAGGGGTCGAACCCCCTGCCAAAAATGACCTAGAAGCCGAACAAGAGTAGCTTGCAATCATGGTTACGCATGGTATAAGCCCCTGCATAATTACAATTAATAGGAGCTAACCATGGCTGTTCAACGTACTTTTTCTATCATCAAACCTGATGCAACTCGCCGCAACCTAACAGGTGCAATCACTCAACGTTTTGAAGAAAGCGGTCTTCGCATCGTAGCATCAAAACGTGTTCACCTTAGCGATAACCAAGCTAAAGAATTTTACGAAGCGCACAAAGAACGCCCATTTTATGGCGACCTTGTAAGTTTCATGACTTCAGGCCCTGTTGTTGTTCAAGTTCTCGAAGGCGAAAACGCTATCTTGAAAAACCGCGAAATTATGGGTGCAACTAACCCTGAAGACGCTGACGCTGGCACTATCCGCAAAGATTTCGCCGAAAGCATCGAAGCTAACAGCGTGCACGGTTCAGATTCTGACGAAGCTGCCGCACACGAAATTAAATTCTTCTTCAACGACAACGAAATCGTTGGCTAGTAGTTAAGAATTTACCTTCTTTAAAAGAACCCTCGCCAGCCAACGCTAGCGGGGGTTTTTTATTGCAGCCTCCTTCAGCAGGTTAATATGCTCTGCATTTAACGAGAGAACGATAACAGGAGTAAACCCAACCACCACGACTTCGCCTACAACGCCTAACCGTAGCTACGATTTGAACTGCGAATTAACTTTTGCAATTTGAAGCCCCCTAACTCATTGACCTTTTGGAGCCCATGTTTATAGTGCGCCTCTATCTTATTGGTGTGCCTCAGTGGCGGAATTGGTAGACGCGCCGGATTCAAAATCCGGTTCTGCAAGGAGTGTGGGTTCGATTCCCTCCTGAGGCACCATAAGTCGTTAACGAACGACCTCCCAAAAAACATAAGCATATTCACTTTCTAGCGGGCACACCATCTCGCGCACAACCGCTTATTCGCTAGAGCGATAGCTTGCGTTTCGCTTTAATTGTGTAATAATAATCGCCTCACGAGGAACCTATGATGAACAGTATTTTAAAACGAATTTGCATGGCTTTCATGCTGCTAATACTCACTAATTGCGCGAGCATAGAACGATTGGCTATTCCGAGTGCCACTCTTATTTCA
>JALZUV010000172.1 GCA_023301245.1 Rickettsiales bacterium | reverse complement strand
GTATCGACAAGAATACCAATATGACGCTCCTGCACGGCTAAAATGATAAAGACATGCAATTCATTTGCGTCAGTAATTTCGCCCGTAAAGCGCGTACGAAGATCAAAGATAGGAATGATAGAGCCGCGCAAGTTGATAACACCACGAATATATTCGGGTGAATTAGGAATGCGTGTGGCTTCACTATAGCCTTTAATTTCCAGCACATTCATAATGTCTACGCCATACTCTTCCTCCATTACGGTGAAGGTCAAATATTGCTGAACCTCTTGATCCAGCTCTATAGCGCCTGGGACAACTTCATTTGTTTCTACAGCAGTTTCCATAATATTATTCCTTATGCATCCGATAGTGTTTTTTGAAATACAGGGAGGTCGTTCTTGTCAAGACGTTGGCTAAGTCGCCATAATTTATCAATATCTAGAATGAGCGAGACCTTACCATCACCCAAAATAGTTGCACCCGAGATACCCGCCACAGGGTCGGCGTTTTCTTCGATTGATTTAATCACCACTTGCTGTTGGCCAACTAACTCATCTACGACCAGCCCCATTTTTTGTCGGTTAGCTTCAACCAACACAACTAACCCTTCGCTTGCAGATGAAGCAGAATTTTCCACGCCAAACACACGATTTAAGTAAACAAGTGGGATAAATTCTTCACGCACATTAAGCACATCACCTCGCCCCTCCACCTTACTGACGGAAGCCTCTAGAGGGCGCAACGATTCCAAGATAGAAGTGGTTGGCATAATATAATGCTCTGCACCAATGCGTACAATCATCCCATCTAAAATAGCCAATGTTAACGGTAGCGAGATAGTAAGAGTTGAGCCATTACCTGGGCGATTTAATACATGTACCGTTCCACCAATGGATTCAATATTACGGCGAACCACATCCATCCCCACTCCGCGCCCTGAAACATCGGAAACAGTATCGGCGGTTGAGAAGCCCGCCATGAAGATCATGTGATCAATTTCCTCATCCGTAGGATGAACATCATCGGCAATCAAGCCCTTTTCGCGTGCTTTTGAAAGAACTTTTTCACGGTTGATACCTGCACCATCATCGCTAATCTCGATAATAATACGACCACTACGATGGAACGCAGAAAGGTTAATTGTACCCTCACGTGGTTTGCCCGCAGCTTCACGCACATCGGGCATCTCAATACCATGATCAACCGAGTTACGTATCATGTGAGTCAGAGGATCCCCCAACACTTCGACGACCGTTTTATCAACTTCAGTTTGCTCACCCTGAAGCACCAGTTGTATTGTCTTATCTAACTTGCCAGCAGTTTCCCTAACTAAGCGAGGCATACGGCTAAAAATAGAGCTTACAGGCTGCATTCGTACAGCCATGACGGCTTCCTGCAGCTCACGTGTATGGTGCGATAACTCGGTTAAACCATCCTGAATAGACACAGTTTGCTCTGGGTCTAACTCTCTAGTTTGCATGCGCAGCATGGCTTCAGTGATAACAAGCTCACCCACCATATTAACCAATCTATCAATCTTATCTAAATCTACACGGATAGAACCGCCCGATGCTGGCTTAGGCTTAGCAGCTGGTTTCGCAGCCGCCTTAGGCTTAGCGGCAACTTTTTCCACTTCAGGCACTGCCTCAGGTTCAGCAGCAACTGTTTCGACTGGTGCTGGCGCAACTGGCGCCGACGCTTCCATTGGCTCGATTGTAATTTCTGCAAGGTCTTCAACAAACTCAAATGTTTCGTGAATTTCCTCTTTAGTTATATCGCCACTAATCGTTAAATCCCAATTTATATAGCAAATAGTGGGGTCAATATCAGTATGCATAGGAACTTCAGTTACATCTGCCACCGCCGATAACGTCCCCAACTTTGATAAAGCAGAAAAAACATTGAACGGGTCATTACCTGATGCAAATAACTCGGACACAGGAGAAAACTTTATACGAAACCCTGCCTCTACATGCTGAACTTCTGTTGCTTGATAGGCCTCACCAATTACAGCTTCACCCTGAACATCAGCCGCGGCGGGCGCCTCCCCACCATCGAGAAATGCTTTTAATTGCCCCGATAAATCGGCGGTGAAATCATCGGGGAGGCTTTCCCCTGCTTTTTCCGCCTCAAGCATTTTTGTAACAACATCGCCCGACTTCAATAAAATATCAATCGCCTCGCGTGTGACAGGAAAATCGCCACTACGCATCTTATCAAGCAAAGCCTCAAGCTTATGGGTAAAGGCCACAATCGCATCAAAACCAAACGCTCCTGCTCCGCCTTTAATAGAATGGGCGCAGCGGAAAATCGCATTCAGCGCTTCAGAATCTTCACTACCTTCTTCCATCGCCATAAGGCGCTCTTCCATGTCAATGAGCAGCTCATCACACTCTTCGAAGAAAGTTAGTTTAAACTCTTCCATTTCATCCATAAGTTTTCCTTAGCCTAAGCTCTTTCCATTTTTCACGATGCACAAACCTTACCAACCACTTCGAGCAGCTTTTCGGCATTAAACGGCTTAACTATCCAACCGGTAGCGCCAGCTGCGCGACCCTGCTGTTTTTTGTCATCTTCAAACTCTGTGGTCAGAACGATAATGGGAGTAAATTTATACTCTGGCATTGCACGCAACTCAGTCACTAATTCAAAGCCATTCATATTTGGCATATTTAGATCGGTGATAATCACATCCGCTTTTTGAGCGGTTAATTCTTTGAGAGCTTGCACGCCATCTTCGGCTTCGAATACCTCGTAGCCACCCTCTTCCAAGGTAAAGCGCACCATCTTACGCATTGTTTTTGAATCATCGACAGTTATAATTTTTTTAGACATTCGGTTGACTCCACTCTTCCAATAAATTTGACATCCCTAAAAGCTCCATTGATTTGCACATGGCAGGGCTAGCGCTTTGCAATACTATTCTTCCATCAAGCAACTGGAGCGTTTGATGGAAAGAGACAAGCGCTTGAATGGCAGCAGTTGACACTTCTTGCACATTCGCGCCATTTAATAGGCCTTCCGCAAAATCACCAACTTCAAGCTGACTTAATTCAGAGAGTAAAGACTCCACATTATTAATGGTCATTGACTCAGGAAGTTGAAATGGCTCTTGCATAATCTAACTCTTACGGCTTCTTGTTTGAATCTCAACCCTAAAGTGCATTCCTTAACAAATTATTACCAGACAGGTCTCATTTGAAGCTTTAAGTTGCATATTTATCTACAGCCACCAGTTTCATTAAAAATCCGTAGTGAAAAATGATAGACTCACCGGCCTTTACAAGAGGAATTGGAATAAAAGCCACACCTCTAATTAATATTTTATTTCATTATTATTTTTGAATATTTACCACCAATTTCATCAAATCAGCTTGAATCCCCCGCTTAGAAACTTCAATTATTTTGAGTTTTTTGATTCAAAACACCACACAACGCTATCGCTGCCTATTAACAACTTCAGCAACTTTACTGCCACTTTTTATCAAAGCGCCACCTGAATAGATTAAAATTGTTATTTATTTTGTGGAGAGTTTGTGCACATCACCGTTTTACACTAACCTTCTAAGAGGGTTAAATTATGCCACATAAAAAGCGGAACATTCTAATAGTCGATGATACGCAGGAAGATATTGCGTTACTTACAAACTATATCCAGCAAATTTCGGATGAATATAGCTATAATGTTTTTGGCGCGACCAACCGCGAAGAAGCAATGGTTTATTATGCCCAGAACCCTATTGATTGCGCCTTCGTTGATTTTTACATGCCTGCAGAAAATGGCGCTGAACTAACAGAATTTTTATATAACCTACCAAGCCACCGCCAATCTTATACAAAACTACCCGTGGTCATTATGTCTTCCGCGCATGATGTGGCAGGACTACCAATTGATGAAGACCTAAAACACTCCACCTCAATTTGCAGTAAAAAAGAGTTGAACTCGCCATTTAAACTGCGAGTCATCATTGATAAAATTACGCCCGCAAATTATTAGAAACTGGGAAGTTTTTGCAAATTACGGTTTAACTTAATATTCAAATTATGCGCATCAAATACATCATCTTTTAAGCTGTCGATGCCTTGAGATTTTTTGCTTCGGCACTTTATTTTCTCGCCTTTAACCTGCTTACACCAATCGGCAATTTGACGCTTACAGGCCACCCCTTCACGGTGATTCGCTTTACCCGCAACCACCATCTTTTCACGAAAACTTCGGCAGCT
Source organism: Rickettsiales bacterium (assembly GCA_023301245.1). Classification (GTDB taxonomy): domain Bacteria; phylum Pseudomonadota; class Alphaproteobacteria; order Rickettsiales; family JALZUV01; genus JALZUV01. Next base: position 19,226 of record JALZUV010000172.1, on the reverse strand, counting down.
TCTTTTATCTTTTGTTTGGAAAATATCGGACATTAAAAAGCGTATATTAATAACTCTACTTTCAAAACTTCGCGGCCTTTCAGCCACGCCATATTCCATCATCCAGTTAAAACTTTCCCAATAAAAGGTGCTTTGACTGGTGGTAATAATTTTACGTAAATCTTGCGAGCTTTGCGCGAATTGATGCCAGTCTTTTGGCTCATCTGCTAGGTCTACCGCCGTATCGGCAACCTTATGTTTAATGACGGCATCGGGTTCAGGCCATACCCACCAAATAATTAGCGCCACTAATGCTGCACGCCATATAAAATACCACACGCCTTTATGGCCGATAGTTTCAACAACATTATATTTTAACTGGCCAAAATCCATCGTTAAAAACTAGATTGCTTATAAACAGGGAAACCAACAATTTCACGAATTTCGCGAAGCTGTTTACTGGCAATTTCGTTGGCGCGTTCAGTGCCATTTTGCAAGACACGATCAATACTTTCAGGGTCTTCCATCAGGACGCGCATCTTCGAGGTTAATGGCGCGAGTTTAGCCACCGCTAAATCGGTCAGCTCTTTTTTGAAATCGGCGAAATTGCTCGTGGCAAATTGCTCCTCAACTTGTGCGCGTGGAACATCAGCTAAAGCAGCATAGATGGTGAGAAGATTGCTGGCCTCGGGGCGCTTTTCAACATCGTAAGTAACCCCCTCTAACATATCTGATTTCGCTTTGCGGAATTTCTTTGCAATAGCATCTTCATCATCGGTTAGGTCAATGCGCGATAGCTCGGAAACATCCGATTTACTCATTTTTTTCGTACCATCTTTTAAGCTCATCACACGGGTGGCTTCGCCCATAATTAGCGGCTCTGGCATTTGAAAATATTCATTATCATAAGCGCGGTTAAAAGCACCTGCAATATCGCGCGACAGCTCAAGATGTTGCTTTTGATCCTCGCCCACGGGCACATGCGTCGCGTTATAACCAAGAATATCCGCCGCCATTAACACAGGGTAGCCATATAAACCCAGCGATGCATTATCGCGCTTTTTGCCGGCCTTTTCCTTAAATTGTGTCATGCGGTTAAGCCAGCCGAGCGGCGTGTGGCAATTTAAAATCCACGCAAGTTCAGCATGTGCCGAAACGGCGCTTTGCGGAAATAAAATACTTTTTTGAATATCAATACCGCTGGCAATCAGCGCCGCCGCCACTTCGCGTATGGCGTTCTTTAAATCAGCGGGGTTTTGCGGCACGGTAATAGCGTGCAAATCCATAATGCCATAAATGCACTCATACTCATCTTGCATTTTTACCCAATGGCGAATAGCGCCAAGGTAATTGCCTAAATGAAGATTACCAGTCGGCTGAACGCCTGAAAATATGCGAGGTTTAGTCATGATGTTACATCGGCTCCTATGGCGTCACTTATATGGGCATAGCCATCTTGTGCAAGTAATTCTACTAACTCTTTATTAATGCGGCTAATTAAGGCAGGCCCTTGGTAAACTAAGGCCGAATATAACTGCACTAGCGATGCTCCGGCTTTAATTTTAGCATAAGCATCGGCGCCGCCCGCAATACCGCCAACACCTATTAACAGCATTTCGCCATTGGTGGCTTGCGCGAAACGCTTGAGCACCGCCGTTGATTTTTCAAATAATGGCCGACCACTTAAGCCGCCTGATTCCACCTTATGAATATTCTGTAACGAAGGCGCACGCTCTAAGGTCGTATTACTTACAATTAGGCCATCCACCTTTAAATCCATCACGGTTTCGGCAATATGCTCTATTTGTCCATCCTCTAAATCAGGCGCGACTTTTAGAAAAATAGGCTTAGTGCGACGCTCCATCAGCGGGGTAAGCAGCTCGCGCAGCGCGCCTTGTTCTTGCAGATCGCGCAAACCTTTTGTGTTGGGTGACGAGATATTAACGGTCACATAATCGGCCAATGGGCTAACTGCCTCTAGACCTGTTACATAATCGGCGACAGCATCTTGCTGGTCTTTATTTTTACCAATATTTGCACCGAGCGGAAGGCTCCGTTTTGCATTGGCAAAATTTTCGCAAAAAACATCCAACCCTTTATTATTAAAACCTAGGCGGTTTATCACCGCTTCATCTTCAACCAGCCTAAACATGCGTGGTTGCGGGTTGCCTGTTTGGCTAAGTGGCGTAACCGTACCAAGTTCTAAAAACCCAAAGCCCATTTTTGATAGGCCGTTAACCGCCTCAGCATTTTTATCAAACCCTGCGGAAAGACCAACAGGGTTGGCAAATTCAATCCCTGCCAAAGTTTGCTGCAATGCCTCATTTTTATAAGCACCGCCCATCGCCAAGCATGAGCCTTTTAAGGCAAAATGATGGGCTTTCTCAGGCGATAGCGTAAATAAGAGGGGGCGTATTAGCGAATAGAGGCTCATATGCTCTCTTATGCCACCCTTAATAAGAAAAAACCAGTGGCGGCTCATAATAAAGTGAAAAATTTTAAGAGTTTCTCAACCTATTTGCGCGTAAAATGAAACTATGACAAAAAAACCAGAAATTATTGATGCTCGTAAGCAGCCAATCTCAAGCCAAGCCATCATCGCGATGAATGAACTTAACATTGAGCCAACGCCTGAAAATTATGCAACATGGCATCACCATTTGAGTGGTACGAAGCCCGCGCTCTCTAAGGAGATTGATACCCTTAAACAGGCAAAAACTGAATTTAACGAAATTACGAATAAACGGCTCTATGAAGAATATGTAAAAACCGAACCCTCGGCCGAAGCCACCCAAAGCGTTAATGCTGCAATGGCGAAACTAATGGCAATGATTGGCAAGTTCTCAAACGATGCCGATGCTTATAATACAGAGTTAGGCAAAAAGACAGATAGTCTATCCGACACAATAGATGGCGATGCCAACCTTGAGGGGCTATTAGGCGAGGTCGTTGGGCAACTCAAAGATATCCAAGCCAATAGCACTGATTTCAGCAGCCAAATAAAAGATTCACAACGAGAAATTACCGAATTGCGCGAGGATTTGGAAAAAGCCACCTCAGAAGCGCGGATTGATGGTTTAACAAAACTCAATAATCGCCGTGCTTTTGATGAATTAATTGAACAACAAACACTACATGCCAGTCAAGAGCGCGAAGACCTCTGCTTGCTAATGCTCGATATTGATCATTTCAAAAAATTCAACGACACATGGGGTCATCAAATTGGTGATGAAGTGCTGAAGGTGGTAGCAGGTGCACTGAAACGCACCGTGCGCGGGCAAGATGTTGTCGCACGTTACGGCGGTGAAGAATTTGCCGTGCTTTTACCCGAAACCCCTACGAACGGCGCACATATTGTGGCCGAAAATATCCGTAAACTCATTGCCAATAATCGCCTAAAGCGTAAAAATTCTGACGAAGAGCTCGGGCAAATTACCGTTTCAATTGGGGTTACCCGTTACCGCGATAGCGATAAAAACGAATCCATCGAGAATTTCATCAAACGCGCTGATGATGCACTCTACAGCGCAAAAGAAAATGGCCGTAACCGCGTAAGCCTAGAGCTTTAAAAATAAAAGCACCCCAACCAATGTTGAGGTGCTTTTATAATGGACATTAAGCGAGCTACTAGACGCTTAGAGAAAACAAAACTACATACTACTGTTCAGCATCCAAGCATTTTTACGGTGAACGGTTAAACGCTCCGTCAGTGCGCCTATAACCACTTCATCTTCTGCCGCTTGCGCTGCTTCTAATGCGGTTTGCACGGTTTTTGAAACAGCCTCTTGACCTGCGGCGAGGTCTTGCACCATTTTCTCAGCCGAAGCATTCGCATCACCTGATTTAATCGTCGAAATCGCCTGAAACGCTTCAAAACTTCCTGGAGCTTTTTCGCCAAGGCCACGAATAAGCTCGGCAATTTCATCAATCGCCATCGTTAGCTCAGTATAATGCTCTTCAAATAAAGCATGCAGAGATGCGAAATTAGGCCCTGTTACATTCCAATGATAATTTTGCGTTTTAAGGTAAAGTGCATAGCTATCAGCCAGCACGGTTTTGAGCGATTCTGCTACGGGGTTTGTCATGGTATATTCTCCTGTTTATCCGATAATTAAGGCTTGTGCGGTGGCATTTAGCACCGATGCAATGCGTATGGTAGATTGAATACCTTGGCGCGAAACGCCCGCTTTTTCTACTTCATGCACATGGGCATCAATGCACATTCCGCAGCCTTCAATAGCCGAAACTGCCAGACTTGCCAATTCAAAATCGACCTTCTCTACACCAGGCTTTCCAATTATATTCATGCGTAAATTAGCGGGCATTTTGGCATATTCTTTATCGCTCGCCAAATGCACAAAACGATAATAAACATTATTCATCGCCATGATGGTTGCCGCCGCTTTAGCCGCTTCGATCCCTTCTGCCGATAAATGCTCTGCCGCTTGCATTGCAATGGCAGATATAAGCTTTTCATGCTTCGTTGCATAGGCCGATGCCAGCGCGATAAGCGCGATTTGGCTTTCCGATAAGCCAGCCGCCCCCTCCTCGCTTAACACATTGCCAAGGTTTAGTTTAATATCTTTGGCATAATCGCCCAGTTCACTTCGTATTTCTTTAATAGACATAATTTTATTCCTTTTTTGTTTTGTCACTGGTTGGCTGATCTTCTCTCGCTCAAGGCTTACTCGGCCTACTGACTTGCCTCTTGCAAATCGATAGTTTCGTCGCCTTTGCTCCAGTTGCATGGGCATAACTCGTCGGTTTGCAGTGCATCTAGCACTCGCAATACTTCCTTCGGATTACGGCCTACATTCAGGTCGGTCACCATTGAAAATCGTACGATACCCTCAGGGTCTACGATAAACACAGCACGTTGCGCCACGCCTTCGTTTTTATCTAAAATGCCAAGGCTTGTGGTTAGCTCGCGCTTTACATCGGCAAGCATGGGGATAGGCAAATTATGCAACTCCTCTTGGTGTTTTCTCCATGCCCAGTGAGTAAATTCGCTATCAGTACTGGCGGTGACTAGTACCGTATCGCGATCTTCAAATTCTTCATTCAAATCGCCAAATGCAGCAATTTCGGTTGGGCACACAAAGGTAAAATCTTTTGGATAGAAAAAGATAGTAAGCCATTTGCCCTTATGAATGCTGTTATCAACATCGATAAACACATTATCGATAGTAATATCGTCGAACGGTTTTCCATCAACAGCTTTAAGGTTAAATTGTGGAAATTGGTCGCCTACACTGATTGTCATGGTATTTCTCCTTTGTGAGAGTGTTTAAATTCGTTACTTCCGATGAAAAACACCTTATTGATTGCCAAAACCTATGTACAATCGTTTGAATTGATGGTAACGATAGGTTTCAACGATATAAAAAGGGATTACCCATGTTAATACGCCTTCTATTAAGCCTACTCTTTCTCGCCTCTACTCCTGCGCTCAGCGCAGCAACGGTGGGCGAGGTAATCCCCCATGATTTAAAATTAGCCGACCAAACAGGCGCTCTCCAAAGCTTTGAAACCCTCAAGGGCGAAAAAGGATTAGTGCTAGTTTTTGTACGCTCCACCGAATGGTGCCCCTTCTGCCAAAAGCAGCTAAAGAAACTTAACGCATCAAAAGAGGCCATCACCAGCAAAGGCTATAACCTCGTTGGCATTAGTTACGATTCAGCCGAGCAACAAAAAAAGTTCAGCGACAAAAACAATATTACCTACACCCTACTTTCCGATAAGGGGTCTGAAGCCATCAAAGCTTTCGGCATTTTAAACGAATCTATGGCTCCAGATAGCCGCACCTACGGCATCCCTCATCCAACCATTTATACGATTACGGCTGATGGCACCATTAGCGCTATACTGACAGAAGAAGGTTATAAAAACCGTCCATCGCTAGAAGCAATTTTGAAAACTATCCAATAAATGAATCTGCGCGACCTCACGTATTTAGTCGCGGTCGCCGAGCTTGGGCATTTTGGCAAAGCAGCCGCACGCTGTTTTGTCAGCCAGCCAACCCTTAGCGGCCAGATTAAAAAGCTAGAAGAAAGCTTAGGTGTAAAGTTATTTGAACGCGCCAATCGCCGTGTAATGCTCACCGATATTGGCGAAGAAATTGTCAACACCGCGCGCCGTTTGTTGCGCGAAGCGGATGCTATCCGAGAGATTGCAAAACTAGCACAAGACCCACGCGGCGGCACTTTTCGTCTGGGTGCATTTCCGACTCTTTCCACCTATTTATTTCCCGACCTTGTGGTGAAAATAAAAAACACCCTCCCCAATTTACGGCTTATTTTAATTGAGGAAAAAACCGAACGGCTCATCGAACAACTAAAAAGCGGCAAGATAGATGCCGCCCTACTCGCCCTACCCATAAATGAAGAAGGCCTAGAAACTCACCCCCTGTTTGACGATAAATTCAGACTAGCCGTTCCCAGCGACCATCCGCTTGCAAAACGCAAAAAAGTGACGATGGAGGATCTATCAGGCCACCGCCTATTACTGCTAGAAGAAGGCCACTGCCTGCGCGACCAAGCCATGGAAGTGTGCCAATTAACGGGCACAGAAGAACAAGATTTTCGCGCAACAGGTTTGGAGACTCTGCGCCAAATGGTACGTGCGGGCACTGGCATTACCCTCATGCCCGAAATTGCAATGGGCCGCCAAGATGACGATATTCGCTACCTCCCCTTTAAAGGCACGCCACCACAGCGCACCATCGGTTTAGTTTGGCGCAAAACCACTTCACGCACATTAGTGATTAATGAAATTACCGATTTGTTAGTGGCATCCAGCGTTTAGCCTGCTATAAATATTCGCATGCGCAGTTTCATATTCGCCTTATCGCTACTCCCCACACTCGCTTTTGCACAGCCAGTGATTGTCGCGCCATCGTCTGCATTTGGCTGCCAACTCACCCCCACTTTAGCCAATGGCGATGAACATTATCCGGGCAAAGGTAAGGTCGAAAAATCAAATAAACTCATTCAACCCGCAGGCAAAGCCGTGCTGGCTGAAGGCGAGCGCTTCTTCTTTATGGGGCGTATTATGGATGAGCGCTGCATGCCCGTGCAAGGCGCGCATATTGAGCTTTGGCAAACCGATGGTAAGGGACAATATAACTTAGCCACCAAAGGCCAACTGATGGCCCCTAGCGCCGCATTCGCAGGTTCTGGCACTGCCGTTACCAACAACCTAGGCGAGTTCCAGTTCGACACTATTTTCCCTGGCCCTTACGAAGATCGCGCACCACATTTACACATGCGCATTAGCCATCCTGACCTAATTCCACTCACGACCGAAGTATTCTTCCGCAATGACCGCCGCAATATTGCAGATTCAAGGTTAATGGCAATGTCGCCAGATTTACGCGACCGCTTAATGATTGTTGTTGGCGCCCAAGAAATTAGCCATACATCCCAAGGCCTTAAAGGATATATTGAACTAATTATGCGCGGCAAAGAGAAATTCTCGCAATATTAGGCACTCTATTTCAGAGAAAACATTAAATTTCCGCCCCCTTTTCTCCACTTCGTCATAAAACCGTAACAGTGCTTAGGTATAGTTTAGATGTGGAAAACCAATTTAAATCCGAGACGGCTTTACGAAGCCAAGCGTTAAAAGATAAAACGCCTATCAAAAAAGCCCCCTTAGGGCCGATTGGATGGGTGCGCAATTATGGATCTAAATTAGCCAATAATATTGACCCGTTAAACCTCTATGCACGCTTAAAAGATTATTACAAAGGGATTGAAATTGCCGTTCCTTGGGTGGCCGATTGGGTGACAAAAACAAGCATTGAAAAGCGAAAAACACCTACATTAACCCGCGCTGACCTCGATAATAACGAAACCATGAAAGATGCTTTATGGGAGCACATTCAGGGCAGTAAAAAGAAAGATGTTCTTGGCGATTTAAAAACAGACGTGGCAGGTGACACTGCCTTTACTATCGTCATGGGTGTCCTATCAAGCTTTAGTGGTTGGGCTGAAAAAAGCCAAGTGGAACGCGTTTATGGTAAGCTCGCTGAAATTGAGTTTGGCAAAGATTCAAAAGAACTAAAATTCAACGATCTCAAAAAGAGTAAAAACCCGATGCTACGAGAAGCAGCGGAATATTACGGTAAAAAATCATTCATTCGCTCCTTCACCGATCTATTTGGTTTAGTTCGCTGGGTACCTTTATTAGCCTATAGCGGGCAAGAAAAATTCGGCAAAGACGGTGGTGAAAAACTCATTGAAACTCCTAATAAAGGAGCGGGCAAACTGCTTGGTGGAATGGCTAATTTTGGCGATGGTATTAAGTTACTCATGTTCGCGAAAACTTTCTTTTTCCAGTGGTATTTTGGCTCACGCCAAACGGGAAGTTTTTATGAAGCGAAAGAAATTTGGAACATTACCGAAGGGATTTCTTCTTCGCCTAACCGCGCCTTAAACGAAAACCGCCTACCTGGCGAATTTGTAACTCGTCAACAAATTGCCACCCTCTATGAGCGCTTTCGTGAAGAAAACCCTGAGCTGGGTTTAGAGCAATTCACCCCTGACGACCCTCTTACCAGCCGCGTATTTGAACAAACGGCTCGCTATTTAAACCATACTTATATGCCGAAGCTTTTCGCCATTTCTGAACCCAATAAGCAGCATGACCTACCACGTAAAAAGTTTACTCACGCAATGTTAGTGGAACTTGTGGGCAGTGGTGGCTTGCGTGTTGAAGATGCCATTGGCTCTTCCTTAAAGCTTGAAGTTCTTTCCCATCATGGTGAACATAGCCTACAAGATGGCATCGAAAAATATCGCGAGGTTTCTGCTATCTTAGAGAAAGTTAACCGCCCTACGCGCGATCAATATGGCACGCAAGATGAAGCGATTGAAGCCGTGCATAATTACTTGTCACGCATTGATGAGATTGGCCGCGAATATCTAGGCGATGACTGGCCGCCTAAATATGTAAATGAAGAGCTTAAAGAAGGGCTCATTAAAACCATTTTCCAAAATGCTGATATCTCACAAGAAAAATTCGATTATATGGCATCGGCATTATTTATGCGCGACGATAGCCAAAATCATAAATTCGAACTTCAAGAGAACGACCCCGCTTCTGCCCTACTAGACACTCCAGAAGAGAACGCAGCAGAGCACCAAAGGGAGACAGAAATTCGTAAAAGCTTTACGGATAATGTCACGCGTAAACGCCCTGAAGATGTAATAAAAGAACAAACGGCAGAGCCCACAGTCGATGGTGCTCAACACCAACTATAAGGCCTTATTCCTCACGGAATGCGTGGCGGAACGATTGGCGTAGCGGGTCTAGCAAATAGCTAAACATACTGCGCGATTCGGTCACTAAGAACACTTCAGTTGGCATCCCTGGATAGAGCGAAACCCCATCAATTAAATCGAGATATTCTTTGCCAATCGTTAGGCGCGCAGCATAATAATACTCACCCGTGACTTCATCAAAAAATGCATCGGGCGACACACTATTGACCGTGGCCATAATAGTTGGCAAATAGCGCGTGCGATACGGCACCAGCACAATTTTAGCCGACTGACCAACGAATACATTATCAATATCTTGTAGCTGCACACGAGCTTCAACCACCAGCGCGTCATCTTGCGGTACAATCTCCATAAGCACCTCGCCCGGTGCCACCACTTGCCCAATATTCGCAACCGTAAGGCTAGTCACTACACCTGACTGTGGAGCCTGTACAAGGGTACGACCTAAAACATCGCCCAGCTCTTTGCGCTGCTCTCTCATATTTTGCAATTCACCTTGCGCTATTTGCAATTCTTCACCCACCGTTTTTTGGTAGAGGTTGACCACATTTTCAAACTCAATTTCTTTAGATTTAATCTCTTCTTCAAGGTTTTTCGTTTGTGTTTCAGTTTGCTGAAACTGACTTCTTTGATCGGTTTCCTGCATTTTTAAAGTCAAATATTGGTCTTGTGAAAACAGCTTATCTTTTTTCAACTTATCGGCGATAGACAAACGCTCTTGCACGTTGCGTAGCTGCGACATTAAGTTTTCACGCTGCTTTTTCATCCCATCAACATCATTCTTTAACTGCTGAATTTGCTGGTTAAGCGTGCGGCGCTGCAAGGTCACTTCATTGCGGCGATAAGTAATAGTTTCCAACTGCTGTTTGCGTAATTCCGGAACTTTCTTCGCAACTTCTTTGCTTACTTTCGGCCAATCAAAAACCAACTTAGGTTTATTATCGCGCTCGGCTAATAGGCGCGTTACTTTAGCATAAGTGGCCAGCAAATTATGCTCAAGAGTTAAATGTCGTGACCTTGCTTGCGTGTCCATAAGGTCAATCAAAGGCTCATCAATTTTTACGGTTTGCCCTTCTTTCACATGGATGGCAGCGATAATTCCGCCCTCTAAATGCTGCACTTTTTTACGGTTTCCCGAAACAATCACTTTACCGCTAGCAACGGCCGCGCCTTCGAGTGGAGCCAGCACACCCCATATTAATCCAACCGCTAAGAACACCAAAAGAACCATCCAACCAGCACGGATAAAAGGGGCGATTTCTTTATTCAAACTAAGACTAGCTTCATCGCTGGTCGGTTCTAATTGTACAAAGGTTTTTAGCGCTTCGCCGCCTTGTTGCACAGCATCTTTCAGCTTTTCTTGTAGGCTCATTAGCTTGCCCCTTGCGCGGCTTTTTTGCCTTGCAGTTTTGGCAATATTTCATCACGCGTGCCGAACTCTACCATGCGACCATTTTTGATAATTAACACGTGGCTTGCATGTTTTAAAGCGCCACTACGATGAGAAATAATAATAGTGGTAATGCCTGCCGCACGGGCTTTGACGAGCGTTTTATTTAAGTCCCTATCACCATGTAAATCGAGGTTGGCATTAGGTTCATCCATCACCACGAGTGAGGGCATATTATAGAAGGCACGTGCCAGCGCCACACGCTGCTTTTGCCCTGCCGATAACGGATAATCGAGCACAGGAGTATCATAACCCATCGGCAGACGTAAAATCGTTTCATGCGCTTCAGAAAATTGAGCAGCTTTCACCACATCGGCGGGGTCGTAATCAGTTACCATACGGGCGATATTATCGGCCACCGTCCCTTGAATAAAACCAACATCTTGGCTTAAATAACCAAAGTAAGGCCCAGCATAATTTCTATCCATCTGGTGGATATCAGCACCGCCCAAACGTACCATTCCTGCGGTTAGCGGAAGGTAACCCACCAGCACTTTACTCAAGGTAGTTTTCCCCGCTCCACTAGAGCCAATAATGGCAAGCGTACTAGCCTCGGGCAGCTTGAAGGAGATATTATCTAAAATAGGGTCCTTGCTACCTTTGGGAATAAAGAACACACCGCCAACTTCTAGGTTACTGGCAGGTTTTGGTAGCGGCAAACCTTGTAGAGCTTTCGGCGCTTCCTTCATAAACTCATCAAGGCTACCAACGCCGTCTCTTACTTGCAAAATCGATTTCCAAAGGTTCAAGGCAGCATCAAATGGCTGCAAAGCTTTACCCATCAAAATCGAAGCAGCAATAATAGCACCCATGGTCATTTCGTTACTAAGGGCGAGGTAAGTTCCCACGCCCATCACACTAATTTGCAGCATGTAACGCAGGGTTTTTGTGACGTGGCCAAGCACTAAATTACGCTCGTTACCTTCGCAGTTTTTATCGTAAGCAGGGGTAACAATCTCGCGCCAGCGCGATAGCAGCGAATCACGCATTCCCATCACATAGGCCGTTTCCATCGCCGTATCCGAGTTACCAATAAACTTCTGGCTCTTTTGGAAGAAGCCTTGGCCTTCTTTAAACACGCCCTGCGTCATATGATGGTTAAGCAAAGCCAAACCCAATAACACGAAACCACCCAACAAAGCGATAGTGCCAATCAGCGGATGAATCATAAATAAGACGGTCATAAAAATAACCGCCCATGGCGCATCGAGCAAAGTATTGAGCGAAAATGCAGTGAATTGTTCGAGTTGAGCAAGTGTTTGCTGCAATCGCACCCCCTCCATCGAATTATGGGCACGCGCATGTTCAATCGTACCACCAAATACCAGCGGCGCCATTTCGTAGCGCACCCAGCGGCCCGTACGAGTGGCAATTAAGCTACGCATTGCTTGTATCGCGCCCCATGTGCCTAAGCACACAACCGCAATAACCGACATAAAGAATAGCGTATCAAGGCTACCACTACTTATCACCCTATCGAGAACTTGCAGCGTATAAAGCGGCACCACAAGAATAAGTAAGTTACTGAACAAACTGAATATTAATAGCGAGAACACAGGTTTACGCAGCGCTGCTAACGCATCCTTCACCTCGGGGGAGAGCTCTTTATCTTTTGCTACTTCAGCCATAACCCTCAAGATAGGGCAGTTTGCCTCAAGTGAAAGCTAAAAATGCCCTATAAGCTATAGCCTATGGATGCATAGAAATACTGTCGCACCTATGTCATCATTCTGTAACAAGCTGCGGCTATAATTAAACTATGGAAAAAAACAAATTATATACCGCCCTTAAAACTGAATTAACAACCCAGTTAAGGGCCAAGCTTGACAGTAAGGGCGGCGTGACAGATGCAGAGTTTGAAACTCTAGCTGCTTTTGCAGAAGGCGGGCTGGAACAGGCATTCGCTCCTATTGAGGCAAATGGATGGTCACTCAAGCTTAGCCAAGACCAGTTGCGAAATATCGCCAAGAAAGTGGTCGAATCTGAAGGTGATGATTTTTATAAAATGGGCTATGAGGCCGTTAGTGAAGCGATTGCTGAAGCCGACGTTTTCAACGAAACCGAGGTTTTCTCTGAAGGCCAAACCATTACCAAAGAACAGCGCTTTAACATGCACCGTATTGTGAACCAACATTTTGCGGATACGAACATTCAACAGTCGCATTTTCAAATTGAAACACATGATGATATGCCACCCTCTGTAGAGCCAGAAAAAGAAGCGCAGCATATTCACCCCCTACATGCGCCAGAGCCTGAAGTTGAAGAAGCTGAGATTGAAGAACCTGAAGTTGAAGAACCTGTGATTGAGGTGGCCACCCTTCTACCAATGTCGCCTGAAGAAGCGAGTAAAGTTAAATTACCTAAAGCTGAAATTGAAGATGCCATCATAGTGAAGGAGACTATCCCCCCTACCGAAGAGCGCACTTCTGAAAATATTCCAACTGGTATCCCTGCCGATATTTTGGAACAAGCAGATAAAGCTATTGCCGAAGCCAGCAAGGCACTTGCCAAAACAGAGCCAACCAAAGAAACGGAAAAAGTCGAAACTCCCGAGACTGCCAAAACAGGGAAATATGCGATGACGAATATTGTTTCGGTTAAAGGCGGAGCAGCAGTTTTAGCGACCACAGCGGGACTCGCGATGCTCGCCACAAGCAGCAAAACCGAGCAGCAATTTGACCAAGAAACCGGCCAAACACAGGAAACGAAAAAGCCCAATTGGTTTAAACGTGTTCTAGGCGTCGCAGTGATTGCAGTAGCGGCTTTTGCGGGCAATAATATTGCCCAAGGCAAAAGCTGGACTGGGAAAATTAAAGCCGAACAAGCTAATCAATCGACTGGCCAAGGCATAGTTTAGGCTAATAAACCCACCCATATGGCAATGAGTAACGCAGGCGCTTGTGCGGCTACCATTAAGGTGGGTAATGTTTTATTTTTCAGCCCACATAATATTACTAACCCTAACCACATTGGAATAAACCATACTAACGTTGAAAGCGTTAGCCAAGGCGCGCTTGCGGCAATAACCCATATCCATTTTGGTAGACTATAAACATCTTTGCTTGGCGGCTTTCGGCTCATTAATGCATGTAATATTATGGCGCCAAATAGGCCGAAAAATACCGCAATTAATCCGTCTAATAACAGCCCACCTTGCAACAGGCCAAACAGTAATCCGCCCATTAGTAAGATGAGTGTTAAGGTAGAAGAAACATAATTATCATCCCATGCCATCATTGCCGATATTTGCAATATCATGCCGAGCAATGCCATCAGAACAAACATATCGCCAAAGCCAAAGGCGGCATAACATAAGCCAACATAAGGCATATAAAGCAGCTCTAATATAAAGTAGCTATAGGGCACTTGCGCGCCACAATGGCGGCATTTTCCGCCTGTTAACGCATATGAAAATATGGGAAATAAATCTTTAGGTGTCAGCTTATTATCGCAATCGCCACAATAAGGCTCGCGGCCAAAGGGTGTTTCGTTACGTGGCATACGATAGGAAAAATTACTCGCATAACTAGAGGCTGCCCAGCCCATTGCCATCGCCCAAATTAAACCCGCATACCATAAAGGCGCGGCAGAAAATGCAGGAATTTCTAGCATTAGTTTTCTATCTTAGCCGTAGGGTCAATCAACTGATCTAGGAAGCGACCTTGGAATAGAGAGATGCCTAAAGCCTGACCATAATCAACCGCCTCGCGGTTATCACAGCGGCATAAAATAACGCGGTTTGCACCACATTTAGCCACAGCAATTTCCAAATCACGATTCTCTAATGTGGCAAGTTCAGCTGGCATATCCGCATTCCACAATAGTTTCATTAAATCGAACCCAAGCTTATTGCGGTCAACCTGCGTGAAGGTAAGCGGCGTTAGGCCATCTAAACAAATACGATAACCCATTTTTTGCACCATATCGCGCGCGGTCATAAAGGCTGCCATATCGCCAAACACATCTTCCAACTGAATTTCAATAACGATAGAAACTTTGGTCGAAGGTTTAATGGCCTCGTCAAATTCACGGAACGTATCCGACAGCAGCGTATCGATATTTAAATTTAAGCTGATGGGTTTTTCGAGATAGCGCCCTGTGCCACGACGAATCATATCAAGCATGCGTAAATCTAGCACTTGGGTCAGATATTTAAATAAGCAACGATTACCCAAAAGGTTGGCTTCGGTTCCCAACATTTGGCGTAAATGCTGAATATTAATATAGAACTCATCATAAACCTGACGCACGGTCATATCAGGCACCGCAGCGCAGATGGGCTGACGGCGCAACAGGTTGCTCAAATCAGCTCTTTCTAATTCGCGTTCAATACTGGCCAGCATGTGCGGGGTAAAACCCGTATCAGCGGCAGCCGCAGGAGTATCCTCCGTAGTGCGTGTATCGCGTTCTTTTTGCTGGGTACGAATTTTGCGATTCATGCAGGCTTTCACCATTATCGAAAATTCAGGATAGTGTTTACTTAAATCATAAGTATCGCAAAAGGCGGGGTTCTCTTCGCCTTCTATGCCATAAGCCAACGGGTCATCGGCAAATAAGTAGCGAAGCTGGAAGACTACCTTATCAATCTGCACTTTGCTCATGCCTTTGGCGGCGACTACCAACGCGAAATCTTCCATCACGAAAATTCCACCTTGGTTTTCGCGTAGCAAATCCATGATTAAGTTAACGGCAATTTTAATTTGGTAGTTACTGCGGTAATGCTCTTGCAGTTGCGAGAAGTGAAAATAAAGCGCGCGCCATTGATTAGCTTCGTGCTCGACACTTTCAGCAAGGTCGGTCAGTTTAATTTCAGCATCTTTGGTCGCAGTAAACATTCTATCCTAATTCATAAAGCAAAATGGTTAAGGATTCACCAATAAGCGTTCCGCAGCCTGCTTTGCGATGAAAGATTCTAATGACTGCGTGTCTAAGCTGCGCCCCACCTCTTGGAGTGGCCCCACAAATAACAGGCGAATATTTGGCGGGTTTTCACGCTGTAAGGCGCTTAGGGAGATGGATATACCCACATTCACATCCCAATCAATCAGGTTGATTTGCCCTTTAATAGAGCCACTGCCAACAGGCGTTGAAATTTGCATCCTTGGCGTGCGAACCAGCCCATTATCAATATTCATGTTACCTTGCACGGTCGTAATTTTCGTTTCACCGCCACGATTTGCATAGGTTACCAGTTTCTCAATATCTCTTACCGTACGTACCGCATTGGCCGCGCGCACCATATTCGCCAAGTTAAAGCCTTTTACTTTCAAGCCGCTGCCAGCAAAAGACATCGTGCCCTTCATATTCTTAATCGCCGAATGTGGGTTAACACCCGTTGTCGAAATCTCGCTTGTAATATTCGCCGCACCATAAAGGTTAGAGAATAAATCGGTCGTATTATGTAATTTAGAAAAATCAAAACCGCTCAATCTAATATTCGCATTAAAAGTTGGCAGCTTGGCAATTAGCATTTTACCTCGCCCGTCCAATAAGCCACCCCATACATTAGCTTTAAATTTTGGCACGTTAAATTCGCCATCTTGAATTTTGAAAATACCATCTACATTGCTGAGTTCATATTCAGCATGTTTAAACTCTCCCGCTTTCAATGTGAGGTTTATATCGGCTTCACCCAGCCATAAAATATTGAATTCTTTATGCGACCATTGACCATTTTCATCGCGCCACATGGAGGGGCTGTCTGCAAAAGTCTTACCAAAGAAACTTTCAGTATCCAAACGATCGACCACAATATTCGCATCGATTTTCGGTCTGTCTTTCAAAAACTCTGTTCTAACATTGCCACGAATCAGCGTTTTATTATAAGGAATCGCCATTTCCTCTAACCCAATAAATTGGCGGTTTAACAGCAGCCGAACATCAGCATTGGCAAGCTTATTACCATTAAGTACCGCATCAACAAAATTGAGCTTAAAATTATACCGATTATTGCCCGAGTTATGAATCAACTGCTTAAGCGAGGTAAAGAGCGCCTCTTTATCGAAAAGTTTCTCTTCATCAGCAGCGGTGGAATTTTCTGCATTAAAGCTATCAATATCGATATTTTCCAGTCGAAAGGCACCTTCGTACTTTGTTGCATTAGCCACATTTTGTCGCACAACTGTTCCACGAATTTGCATTGCCTCAATTCGCATCGCCACCTCAGATAGGCGCAACACTGATGGGTTAACATATAAATTAGCCTTACCGCGAAAACGCTTGAAATGCTCTGGCAGAGTTAAAATTTTCGATTCTTCACCTTCTAGTAAAGGTTGGAAAATTGCTGCGAATTCTTTACCCGCCACATCGGCAACTCCCTTAAAGGCCAAACCATCGTAACTGCCTTCAACTTTTCCCTTAACAATAAACTGCCCCGCTTGTGCAAGCTTGCCGCTAAATTGTGCAATATCAATACTGCCATCACTTAGCTTTGCCGCCAATTGCAGAGAAGAAACATCCAGCGATTGAAATTTAGCCTGATCACTTTTGAGCGATAAGGTGAAATTCAAGCCTTTAGGCAGCGATGAATTTCGATTATCTGCCAAGCTTACTCTATATTCATTTTCGCCCGCCTTCGCAGATTGGCTAATAAACTCTTCAAACACCTTGCGCGATTCTAGTTTCGCAAGCGAGAATTTTTTCAAATCTAACTGCGCACTCACTTGTGGCGTAGAGTTTAGCAGAATGAGCGCTTGGCCACCGCCTTCTGCCAGCTGGCCGTCTAGTGCCACGTTACTAAGAGTAATGCGCTTTCCTTTAAGCTTAACGTCACTCGCGAAATTAGCGGGCACATGCGTGCTACTATCAGCGGCCAATTGAGGGGCTTGTTCGCCTGCTATTAAAAACACTTCTAATAGTTGGCCAATATCTTTGCTCTTTAATGTCTGCTTACCGATGAAACTTTCAGCAGCTTCATCCCATTTGCCCGCTAGCTTATAGGTTGAGCTGCTGTTTCCCACGGTTAAATCGCGCGTACCATCGCCACTGACTTGCGCGGCGAATTGAAAAACATCTCGGGCGAGTTTAAATTTACCCTGCGCCGTATATGCTTGCGCCGAATCAAATTGCAATGAGAAACTCAAATCATCAATCGTCACATCACGATTAATCGTGGGGTTTGCATAATGCAGCTGCGTATCTTCAAAATGAATATTTTGCAGCAATGCAATCTCTTGAGGTGCCGCTTTATCAGCTACATCCATTTGCCAACTATGAGTTTTATCGGCGAACGTTTCAAATTCAAGCTTGGGTCCATAGAGTGTCACCGCCACGACTAACTCGCCAAAGATTGAACCTAAAGTGGGATGAATTTCCATCCCACGGGCGGTTAACAAGCTTGGGTAACGTGCTTTCGGATGATTTTTCACCTGCACACTATTTAACGTCAATTTCGGAAAGGGCATGAGCGAAAACTGCTGCTGCTTAATCGCTGTGACCTCAACGCCCAAATGTTGCGACAGGGCGGCTAAAGTTTTCGTCCGCATATCGGCGGCAGAAAACATCATGGCCATCAGCCCATACCATAGTAAATAAATAGCCAGCAGCGCGCCGACCGCAATCACGAGCAGTTTTTTACTTGGTAAATTTAACGTTATTTTTTCCATTTGAAATTAGACTTATAAAGATAAGCGCTGCCTAAGCAAATGCTTGATTGTAATTGCACAAACTATCATAACTTGCACCATGAACTCGACCCACCTAAAACTTAAAGCCAGCGCCCTAAAAGGCGACTGCTTGATAGCCGGCGATAAATCTATCTCGCACCGCAGTTTAATTTTTGCTAGCCACGCACGTGGAACCACCACCATCAAAGGCCTGCTAGAGAGCCAAGATGTAATGGCGACCGCCAGCGCCTTGCAAAAATGGGGCATCAATATCGAGAAAAAAGACGATAGTTACGTGGTGCAAGGCAAAGGCCTCGGCGGATTATCCGCCAGCACCGATGTGATTGATTGCGGCAATAGCGGCACGAGCGCCCGTTTATTAATGGGCTTAATTGCCGCTTACGATTTCACCAGTTTTTTCACAGGCGACAGGTCGTTACGCAAGCGCCCCATGAAACGCGTGACGGAACCCTTAAGCCAAATGCGCGCAAAATTCACCGCGAGCGAGAACAACACCCTGCCCATGGCTGTCACTGGCGGCGCACTCACGCCGATTGAATATACGCTACCCGTAGCCTCCGCTCAGGTGAAGTCGGCTATTTTACTAGCAGGATTAAACACCGCAGGCACCACCACCGTGATTGAACCTACGCCCAGCCGCGACCATTCGGAAAAAATGTTCAACTTTTTCGGCTGGAACTGTGACGTAACCGAAACCTCAACAGGTGGACGCAAGATAACACTTGAAGGCCAGCAACAGGTTGCCGAAAAATCCCGCGAGATTATCGTTTCAGGCGACCCCTCCTCGGCGGCTTTCCCGATGGTGGCAACACTCATCACACCTAACTCAGAAGTAACATTAAATAATGTCGGCCTAAACCCATTACGCACTGGTCTATTCACCACCCT
>JALZUV010000171.1 GCA_023301245.1 Rickettsiales bacterium | reverse complement strand
TGCCATCGGGCGAGACAGAGGCATCGACGATGGCGGTGGCGTCCGAGGCGTTGGGGTCGAGGTCGAAGAAGAATTCCTGGAAGTTTACGAAGCCGTCCCCATCGGGATCTTGATTAGGACTCGCTTCTGCGGGGTCTAGTTGTTCGGCGGAGACCCAGTCAGCGTAGGGGCTGGTGACGGGCTCCGCGATTTCGATTTCGAGGGTGTAAAGCTGGGAGCTGTTGGCAGCGCCGCCGGTCACCCGGAGGTAGTAGTCGCCGGTGGCGGGAGCGGGGAAGGCGGTGATCTCTTCGCTTTCTCCCATCGCTTGAGTATCGGCTAGGGTGAGGACGGTGGAGCCATCGGAGTCGATGAGGGCGATCTCGAGATCGTGGATATTGGTGAAGTCGAAGGTTGAGCCGGCGGAACATGATCCGTCAGTGTTTTGGGGGCCTTGGAGAAAGCCACCGGGCGTTGCCACAGGGATGACGCGTGCGGTGATGGTGTTGCCAGAGGTGAGATTGTTGAGGAGATAGAAATCGAGGTCGGAATTGTCATCGATGCTGAGCATCTCGCGGGTGAAGCTTTGATCGGCCTCGAGGGTGAGCGGGGCCGCATTGGCGACCGAGTCGTTGTTACGGCTGGTGCTATGTTTTTCAAAGAAGTCACCATAGAGGCGGTTGAGCGAGAAGATGTCATCGAGCTGCAGTCCGCGGAATTGTCGGGAGATGAAGGGTTCCATGAGCTTGGTCTGCGTGATGGGGCAGACGTGTCCGAGGCCTAAGCCGTGGCCGTGTTCGTGCTCCACCACGTTGCGGAGATTCAGTGAATCAAAGCTGGTGTTGCCAAAAAAGTTCGGGTTCCCGGTATCGATGACCATATCACCGCCTCCGCCGGGGAAGAAGTTGTAGGCGAGGGTGTTCGACCCAGATTCGCCATCGACGAAGTGCCCACTGATGCGGACATCAGCGAGGAGGCCAAGCGAGCCTGAACCCGGGCCCGAGCCCGGGGGCTGCCTCCTGCGCGGGCCCGGGCCAAAGGGCATGATATTGGTCGAGATGGCCGAGCCATCGTCGGCTGGCTCAAAAACGTAGGTGACTCCCGTGGAGTCAGAGATATTGGCAAAAGCGCTTTCAATCACGGTGAACCAAGGTCGATCCGTGATATCGTTTAGGTTGCCGTTGGTGACACCATAAGCAGTGTCGAGAAAAGCGATGAGGTCGCTAGGTGCGTCAGGTTCTCCGTTAAAGCCAGCGATGAAGGTGCCATCGGGGACGACGTTCCAAGTGAGAATAGTGGGGAGGCCTTGCTCGGGAGCTTCACTGAAGTTAGCGTTGGTGCCCCAGCGGTCGTTTTCGTTAAACTGAGTGGCGGCCGCGAAGAGAGGGTCGCTTTCTGTATCCTCGGTAGCCGCGGCGGTCAGTTCTTCAGCAGCGTGGAAGGCTTCCATGACCTCGGTGGGGACCCCTGGTTCCCAACACAGCGCTAAGCGCGGGTTTGCGGGGTCGAGCCGGCTTTCGGCGTAAGCCGCGAGTCGTTTCTGGAGTTGCGGTGAGAGCTTCTCGAATTTCGCGAGCGGGAGGCGCTCAGAGAGTTTTCGTAAGGCCTTTCGGCGGGAACTCAACCCGGGATTTTGGTCGAGGTAGCGCTCCCAGCGCACCTGCTCGGGAATGTTGGTCCTAGCTCCTGGCGAGTGAGGATTAAGATCAGCCGTGCGAGAGCTTGGCGTGGGTGCTTCTTCTGCACTCGGAACCGTGATCAGAGGGATGAGCGCGAAGACGGGAGCGAGTGGTAAAAAGAGCCGAAGGCTATGAAGGGGGAATTTCATAAAGAAGGAAGAGTGGCGCTGAGCGAAGTATTCAGTAGCTTACGTGAAGCGGTGGTGAAAAGCAAAGTGAGACATCCTTCATAGGAGGTCATTTGACAGGAAGTTATTCCCATTTGAGAACGGATAAGAGATTGGCTGGCGCGCAGATTTAAAAAAAAATCTTTTAAAGCCACCCTACCGTTTGCTGAGTGCCATCGCTTCTGGGCGGCGGTTTGATCTCAGGGGCTTGATCAGCCATCGTCTACTTTGCCAAACCCTTCTTCGGGCTCACGAACTCTACTGCTCCGATGTCAGGCTTCTTGTCAGCAAGGGAGGTCTTCAGAATATCGATATCGCCATGGCCTTTGATGACGATTCCGGAATCGATACACGGTGATCCCGCCTGCGGTCGGTAACCTTGGAGCCTCGCCATCGTTTTTAGATCAATTCCACTCCCTGCGGTTCCCGCTTGTTTCAAATCGGGGTGAGATTCAATGGCCTGAGTTTCAGAAGGATGAGGGGCGATGTTGTGATAAAGATTATTCCGAAAGACGGTGTTGATCCCCTTGGCATTCTTGCCCCATTCACCCTTGCCCTCGAAATAGAACACGTTGTTCTCAAAGGTGGTATTTAAGGGAGTGCGGTTCTCCGCGAAAATCTTCACCTTAAGTCCTTTTCGAACGTAGTGGGTGTTATTGTAAATGTGGACGTTCTCCGCACTTTTGTTGCGCTCAAAGCCATAGAAATAAATTCCCTCCTGATCGTTCTCGCTGATGTTGTAGCGGATCACGACATTCCTGGTCGGCCTCTTCATGATGCCGCAGAACCAGAGGTTGTCGTGGCTGTAGTTGTATTGGATATAGGTATCGACGCAGTTGTAGTCGGCATCAAAGCCACCGCGATCGCTCTCACCGCCACCGTCTCGGTTGTCCTTGCCGCCGATATTTCCGTAGGCCTCGTTATATTGGATTTTGATCCCGCTGGTATTGAAACAAAAAATACTGTGGCCCGTATCACGCCGGCTGCTATTGGCGAGGACATTGTGTTCGTAGATCGCGTCTTTGCTACAACGTGCAATGACGTTGTTTCGGCCGGTGGTATCGACATGATTTCCGGCGACATAAACCTTGGTCCAGAGGTTTTCGAGTTCTTCGCCATCTTTCTTCAAGATCACGCGACCGCATGAAGAAGTGTTGCCAATGCCGACTCCTCCGATGTTTTCGACCCGGTTGTTCGTAATGCGCAGGTCGTGGAAAATGCTCTTCTTCAGCTTCTTGATATGGACATGAATTCCGCCGCGCCTTTTCCCGGCCACCATGCCATTCACATCGTGGACATGGCAGTCATTAATATAGACATGCTGGTAAGTCCCTTCTCTTTCGCTAGCCAACACATAGATGCCGAATAACTCTCCCTGATCCTTGTCCTTACCATTGGTATTTGTGACCTCTAAGTCATGGACTTCCCAGAAAGAGGGATCCTTTAAAAATACTGCTGCCTGCTGCACTCCCTTGGCATCAATGTGGGGCCGTTCGCCCTGGCCAAAAGCCCCGATCCGAATCGGTGAACCTTCCACTCCGTTCCCCTTCGGGGCCAGCATTCCGGAAAAAGTCATGCCGCGCTTTAAGAGAATGGTATCACCCGGCTGCAGGTCGAGGGTGTTGATGAAATCGAACTTTTTCTGGGTATCGACCCGATAATCCCGGGCAAGACACACGCTCGCGCTCGCCAGCAAAGACACGCAACAGATGACACTTTTGAAACTCATAAAAATGGGGACTATTTCAACCGCGTTCGCGGGAAAAGCAAAAGCAAATATTCGAAGAAGACCCCACGCAGTGAGATGCGGAATCTCAGGATCAGTTCGTCAGCAAGTTCGTCGGGACTATGGTGTCATGTCGGACTAAGGACTATGGTGTCAGGCAACGTATGACGGGCTATCTTCTACGATCGAGTATCCATTTTGGTGGAGGGCATTGAGGAGGCCACCTTCGCCGATCATGTAGGCGGAGCCGCCGGGCTTTTGTTGGGCCACAAAGCGGGCAGTGGCCATGCTGCAAGTGAAGATGTCACGCTCGGTGGCACTGATTCCCATCCGGCAGAGTTTCATCGCCACGTCGCGCCGCGTTCGCTGACTGTTGTTGGTGAGGAAGAGAAAACGGGTGTCGGTGTCGCGGAGGCTAGTCGTGAGACCGAAGGACTTTGAAAACCGCGAAATCTTCCTCAAATGAAACAGTCCTACTCGGCCGGCGGAGTGCCCTGGGCCAGCCTCAGCCATGACCTCATGATCCATGATCTCCCCGGCGTCTTCGTGGCCGGCGAGATGATCGACTGGGAGGCCCCCACCGGCGGCTACCTGCTCCAAGGCTGCTTCGCCAGCGGCACCCTCGCGGCGGAAGCTGCCCTCGCGCACTAAGCGAAAAAAAACCCGGAACCATTACTGGCTCCGGGTTACACCGAAGCTCAAGTCCGGATGCTTTATGAAGGAGGGCTGGTGAACGCTGAGTGGCTAGTGTGTCCGCACGGTGACGTCAGGCAGGCCGTCACGATGGAGACCTTCATTACGACCCCCCCGATCGATTCCGGGGTGGGTTCCGGGGTGGAGAATTCTCAAGGTGAACTTCTCATCAGCGTGACCAAAGACGTGCCCATGACCGTCGCGGCGATGGGCTGGGTGTTCTTCTTTGGAGCGTTGCTCGCACACTTTCTCGTCCTACTCATCGCAAAAAGATGGGCAGAGGTCGCAATGCTACGTGCTGGCAATTCCCCGTTGTCATCCGCCATCTTTACGACCCCCACTCAAAGAATCGACAAGTAGGGTTTTCCTACTCCGGCAAGGTGAGGCCGAGTCTGAGGAAGAGGTTTTGGTCCGTGCTAGGGATGCTAAGGATGACTTCCTCTAGGTCGGATTGTGGGGTGATGGTGAGCTCGCTCGGGGTCGGGGTAATGAGGTTCCAATTCGTGAGGTCCGAGCTGATTTCGAAGATGAGGTCGGCAATCGAGGAGTCGGGGTTTTTGGAAAAGGAGAAGATGGAGGTGGTGCCATCGGGCGAGACAGAGGCATCGACGATGGCGGTGGCGTCCGAGGCGTTGGGGTCGAGGTCGAAGAAGAATTCCTGGAAGTTTACGAAGCCGTCCC
>JALZUV010000170.1 GCA_023301245.1 Rickettsiales bacterium | reverse complement strand
TCTGCGCGCTTTACCTATTGCATGCGAAAAATTTTAGGCGAGGGCACAGCGGAAATTTTAGAGGTGCTTGCCGATTATATGCGCCCAGCCATGTATGCGATTATACTTTTTGCGACCATTATTATGGGTTTCAAGGCTGTTGGCGGTATGTTTAAAAACACTAAGGCCGAGGTGACAGTTTTTCTAACCCGTGTGGCAATGGTCATTTTCGCATTTGAGCATATGGATGCAATTTCTGAACTGTTTTTCGATATAACAGATACGCTCTTAATTATGCTTGGCAATGGCGCGCAGGCTACCTTTGTATCTTCTGGTTCAGGTGGGGGAGCATTCCAATGTCAGAGCTCTCTTGGAAACACGCCTTTTGATAAATATGAATGGATAAAAATTTATGATTGGCTGGATTGCTTATTTAAAAAACTATTTGGTTTAGGAACAAGTAAGGAGGCAAAAACAGCTTTTATAGCCATTGCGGGTGCCAGTGTTTTTACAGGTACATCGGGCGCGCATTTAGGAATGATGTTCATTGGGTTCTTTTTAACACTTGGAATGTTCTTATTGCGTGTTACCACCATGTTAGTGATGGCCTATGGTGCCATTGCAATGATGATGATGATGTTTCCTATTTTCCTATTGATGGTATTTTTCAAATCAACCGAGTCTTACTTTTTTAATCGCTGGTTATCGATGGTGGTGCGTAACATGGTGCAGCCAGCAATTGTCATTTGCTTTATGTATTTTGCAGTGTCTGCGCTTGATATACTTATTTATAAAGGGAGTGAGAATTATTTCTATAAATACGACCCCGTAACTTGCCAAGATCCTGACGCATGCCCAGACCCTTTTGGAGTTGAACAGCAAATTCAAACTTCTCCTGTTAAGGTCGACGATACATATTATCAAGTGGTGATGCCCATTTTTGGAATTTTAAAAATTGATCCCATTACCGACCCTATTGCAGAACAAGCCGCCGCCATCAAGAAGCTTCTTGTTGACAAGAAAAAGCTTTTTGATATGGAGTTTAAGTTCGATGTTGGTTCAGGCGCCTATAAATTCTTTGAAACGCAATGCGGTGATATGGGGATAAAAAGTGTAAGCGATGCTTTCTCTACCATTTCTGCCGCCGCGTGGGATAGGGTTAAGGAAGAAGTTACAAAGTTATCTCCTTTCCCTGATACTACGATGGCTCAGTTAGAGGCGGGCATGCAGGCACCTGAAGGGTCAGATTACAGGGCATGGGCATATTCGGTTGTTTGCACCACAGGGCGCGCAATAGCCAGCACTGGCCCCTTACGCTATAAGCTGGAAAACACGATAAATTCACGTATACCCACCGTGCCAGTGCTCGATTTAAGCTCGCTCGCCGAGGGTGATGAGTTGCCAAAGGAGGCGCATCAAAGAAAGGTGGGGCAGTTAGTGATCGCCGTATTTGCTTTGATGATACTGGGGTATACACTCTATAGTTTCACCAACAGTATCGAGGCATTGGCACGCTCTATTGTTGGTAGGCTGGGCATGAGCCTTTCAATTATGAGTAATAATGAGGGGCAGGCTGGAACGCTCGCGAAAGCAATTAAAGGCCAAGTTGGCAATGTAGAAACTTATTGGAAAGGCGCCGTCGGTAAGAAGGGCGGTAAAGGGGAATAACTATGGTAATAGTAGAGTCTAAAGCAAGGCAGTGGCTATTGTTTTTTGTTATGTTGCTAGTTGCAATGTGGCTTGGGATGGGCGACGTGTTGGCCAACACAGAAAACTGTACTGCCCATGTAGATATGAGCACAAACACTGCCGCAGGGCAGGGGGTTGTTAGTGCTGTTATGCAGACAATTATTGGCTTGTTAGATAATACAAGTAAGGCGCTCTACGAAACAGTTATTCATGAAGATTCCGCTTTTATTCAAGCTCGTAATGCGGCAATTTTATTGGCAGTTATTATTTATGGCGTCATGATTATTTTTAATCTCGCCAACTTTAAGCCAGGTGAAATTTTAGGCCTCTTGTTTAAAATTGGTATGATTATGCTATTCACCAGCCCTAATGGCTGGCAATTTTTCAATGCATTTGTGGGGGATTTCTTTTTTGGAACCATGATTGAAATGATTGAAATATTTAATGGACAAACCGCCGCTACGACGAGTGCCGGCTATATTGGTCAAGCTTCTACAACAGATAGGCTTATAGCCCCCTTAAGTATGTTTAATTGGCCGATGGCGCGGGTTATTTCCACACAATTTTTTATTACTATTATCGCTTCGTTAGCGTTACCAACTTATGGGTTTATCATTGCTCTGCTTCTTTTGTGGGGAGGGTTTAATTTGATAAGGGCATTGGTGATGGCACTCTTCACCTATATTCGCTGCATTGTTGGCTTATGGTTTTTATTCGCCTTAGCGCCCATATTTTTCTTGCTCTTGTTATTTGGCCGCACGCGTAACCTGTTTGAAGGTTGGATGAATATGGTGGTGCAATTTACGCTCGAACCTATTTTGCTATTTGCGTTCCTTGCATTTTTTGTCACGATTACCACTAGCTCGCTAGGGGAGTTAATGAAGGTGAATTGGTGTTGGGAATCGATGAAGGGAGTCTCTACTGGCACCACATCCGAAATTTGGTGGTGGCGTGCGACTAATGTTTATAGCAACATAACCGATTCTTATCAGGCAGTTAATGGCGGTGAGTGGGGAGTGAGCGGTAATTTTAATATTGATGGTACTTTAAACGAAAAAGTAGGGCCGTTCCCAATTGATGTTTCGGATGTAATGTTCTTCCTGCTGTCTTCTTATGTTGCACACCAATATGCGAATTTTGTACCCGCCATTGCGGGAGAGCTATCGGCTGGTGGCTTAAGGTTATCGGTTAATGGGGAAGCGGCGCGTAACTACTTTAGCAGCCGTGGCTGGACGCCACAGAAAATTGCTGCAAACGGGGGGGGGGCATTGAAGCAACAACTCAGATAGCGAAACGAAGGCTTAGTGCTTGACGAAGCCTAGCAGAATTTCGTAAGTTGTTGCGATGAAAGCTATCCGCTTATTTTTAATTGCTATGGTGAGTTTATGCCTGCTGTCAGGCTGCACTGCTGTTGGTAGTGTGTTGGATAGCTTTGATAACCCCCCTGAACTAACCAGCCCTTGCGTAGGTAAAGAGGCCAGCCCATGCGGCCCCAAGCGCCTGCCAGACGACCAATGGCTCATTAATCACCATAATATCAATATATCAGTCTAAGTGGTGCTAAGTTGCGATTTCTACAGTAATGGTAACGTCGCCGCTAGTGTAGGTAGAGAAATCAGGTTCAAAAACCCAGTCAGTGCTTAAATCTAGATTATCTTGCCCATCAATTTTAATGGTTAAGTTATTACTGCCAGATATTGATTGTACTTGATCTGCTGTTAATGAACTTAAGTTGATGTTGTCACCGATATTTTCGTTACTTAGGTCAAGAGTTTCAAAGCCAGTCGCATATTGAGCAAGGTGAGTTAAATCTACTGAGCCATCTGTTGAAGCTTCCACTTTAAGGGTGTCATTACCCAGCCCTGCATCAAAGGCAGTAAGGTTATCTATGCTAGTATCGGCTATTAGAAGGTCGTCATGGCCTGAGCCGATGATGGATTCGATGTTAGATAAACTGTCAGTATTTCCAAAACCATCATTTTTGACGTTAGCCCCTTCAATGCTGGTTAGGCTTACTTCTATGCCATTTATCGCATCTTCATAGCTTGCGGTATCAATACCTGCTCCGCCATCTAATATGTCATTGCCTGCGCCACTAATGATAATATCATCACCCGCACCTGCATTAATAGTGTCATCGCCTGCGCCAGCATGAATCATTTCATTAGCATCGGATAAAGTGATGTTATCTCCCCGATCTCCAGTGATGTAAGATTCGATACCACTGCTTTCGCTAACGATGGTACCGGTACTGTGAGTTACTTGGCCGTCTGCTATAATAACCCCATTCACTGGATTAACTCCTGATAGGTCGAGTGTATCGTAACCCTCACCGCCATGAATTGAATTTTCTTGGACAGCATGATTACTAATAATAATTACGTCATCGCCCGCTCCTGCATCAACTAAGATATTTTCTCGACCCTCTGCAATTTTATTTAGAGTAATGATATCATCGCCATCTCGAGCATTAACAGTGATGTCTGACGTTGTGACATTGATAATATCAACGCCGTTTGTGCCATAAGCTTCATTACTACTATTGTCTTCAATATTGAAAATGCGGGGGGCGACTGGTGCTGCCGCAGGTGGAGTTTCAGTTGCTTCAGGCGCGGCTTCAGTTTCTTGCACTATAGCCGTTTCTTCTTCCACTATTGGCTCGATAGTAGTTTCTTCGATTACGGGTGGAGTAATATCAGCCGTTGCTTCAGCGGCAGTTTCTATAACTTCTTCAGCGACGGTTTCTATCACCTCTTCAACCTCTGGGCTGCTGGTAAGAATTTCGTTTAGTAGTTCCGTTCGGCTGGTATCTACAATTTCTTCTACCGTTTGCGAGGCTTGGGTGATAGTTTCAGTGGCAGCAGTGTTTGCGATATTGGCCGTATTTGCCAATTGAATTTGTGGTGGTGGCGATAGGCTGGCTGCTACTGCATCGGCAGTGTTTCTTGCTTCGCTCGCCACGGTCGTGCTAATAGTTCCTTCATTCTGTGGAGCCTCTTCTACCGCTTCAGCCGCTGTTATTTCTTCCGTGCTTGCTGTATCTTCAATAGATTCCTCAGAAATGGTTTCGTCCGTTGTTTCTGCCTCTGCTTCTATCTGCTCGGAAACTTCTTCTTCCGCGCTTTCTGTGTTCTCAATAGACTCGTCAGAAGCAATTTCTTCTTTTGCTTGCGCCTTTGCTTCTACCTGTTCGGTAGTGGCCTCTTCTTGTTCAGCATTCTCGCGTGTTTCGTATTTTCCTTCAGGTGCAAAATCAATGACCTCGTTAAAGTTCTTCTCAATTTGCTCGTGCGGTACAAATTCTGGCGCAGGAGGGGTTTCCTTAAAGCTCGTAATTCCAATAACGGTGTTCGGTTGGTTCATCGAAGTGGTGCCACTGTCTGTGGTTACATCAAACCAGCCAACGGTTCCGTCTGCGTTAGGCTCAAGGTAAAAGTCATTATCCATGCCTTCGCCTTGCACCGAGCCACCGCCCGTAGTACCGCGAATACCAATGGTTGCAACAGGGGTTTCCACCTGCATCTCACCCGGATTATTAGCAGCAATTTCGCCCGATACGAATTTAAACATGCCTTTAATAACGTTGATTGACGATGACCCATCGCCTGTTTCTGCATCGTAAACGAAGCTATCAAGTGTCATGCGCGCTTCTGAACCCAGCGTAAAGACCGAACCATCTTCAAAAGTTATACCAATTTTAGCATCTGTCGCAGTTTGCACGACATCATTTTGAAAAACAGAGTCACCGCTGTTAAGTTCAACATCAACACCGCCACGTTTCACCGTAACGCTACCATCGAGCTTATCGACTGTACCAATGGCTGCTTGGGCATTAATAGGGCCTGCATATTCTGTGGGTGCTTCTGCCGAAGTAAGTGTATCAACCGAGCTACCCATAACCTTCAGGCCTGTTTGCGAAATAAGGGTTGGGGAGGCTTCATGGGTAAAGTAACTTTCAGCAATCACTAGTTTGCTTGGAGCCGCCACTAATAAATCATGTCCTTCGCGAGAAAAAGCAGCATCGAGCAGCTCGTTACCTAAAGGTAGCTCACACAGGCCTTGTATGGCGGTGCAATCTACGGCAATTTGTTCCGTAACAAGAGTAGTGTTTTCGAGTGTTTTAAATAGGTTAGAATCTGACATGATAAGTTTGCTCTAATTTGTTTATATCTATTAACTAATATACGTTAAAAAGGTTAACAGAGCTTTAAGCAATGCTTGGCTTGTATTTAATATAAATTATAATTATCAATGGCTTATGAAATTAACTGAAAAAACATTATGCGAAATAGTCCCTATTTTACAAGATAACTATGTTCCGATATTGCACGATAATGATAGCGGCTTAACCGCCGTGGTTGACCCTGGAACAAGCGATGAGATTTTGGCAAAATTAACGCAGAATAATTGGCAGTTAACGCATATTTTCCTCACCCATCATCATGGCGATCATATTGGCGGTGTAAAAAAGCTGGTTCAAGTTACGGGCGCTAAGGTGGTTGGCCATGCGCTAGATGCTCACCGTTTACCCGCGCTAGATGTAAGCCTGAATGATGGCGAGAGATTTGAGTGGGCGGGAATGGAAATTAAGGTAATGTTTATGCCAGGCCATACGCTTGGGCACGTTGCTTATTATGTGCCGGCGCTAAAGAGACTCTTTTGTGGCGATGTGCTATTTGCGATGGGATGTGGCCGCCTATTTGAGGGCACGCCAGCGCAAATGCAAGATAGTCTCGCGCTGATTAAAGCATTGCCAGCCGATACGTTGATTTATTGCGCGCATGAATATACGCAAAAGAATGGTGAATTTGCGTTGGAACATGATGCGAAGAATGAAAATTTACAGCGCCGTATGCAGCAAGTACTGCAAATGCGTGCGCAAGGGCAGGCTACTGTGCCATTTAGTTTGGCTGACGAGCTGGCGACGAACCCTTTTTTACGGGCGAACTCTTTGCAAAAATTCACGCAATTGCGTGATGAGCGTAATAAATTTTAGGCAAAAAAAAGAGCCTTCTTTATCCAAACTAATCTTATAGGGAAGATTAAGTAAGGCTATGAAGACTCCCGACTACTGTGGTTCGCAGCCTGCTTTTTTTCTGAAACCTTCCCAAAATAATCCGAAGATTAAATCGAGAAGGA
>JALZUV010000169.1 GCA_023301245.1 Rickettsiales bacterium | reverse complement strand
GGGAAGAAATTCACAATCCGCCCATGCGTATCGCCAAATTGCGAGCGGTGGCATTCGTCGAAAATAAACACGACGTTTTTATCAGCCATCGCCTCCATCGCCTTTTGATAGCGGCCCGGCGAGATAGCCGTGTTGAGCTTTTGAATGGTCGTGACCGTCAGCTTCACATCTGGATTTTCAAACTGCTTCACCAGCGCGGCGGTGTTATCCGTGCCGTCGACACTGCCATCACTGAAATGATTGAACTCCTTGGTCGTCTGATAGTCCAAATCCGCGCGGTCCACGACGAAGATAACCTTATCCACCTTAGGCAAATCCATGATGACTTGCGCGGCCTTAAAACTCGTCAGCGTTTTTCCTGAACCCGTCGTGTGCCAGATATAGCCATTATCATTCGAGTTCGTGACCTTATCGACAATCTTCTCAACCGCGTAATATTGGTAGGGGCGCAGCACCATGAGGATTTTATCACTCTCATGCAGGACCGTATATTTCGCAATCATCTTGGAGACATGGCACTTCTCTAGGAAAGCATCCGCGAATTGGTCGAGCTGGGTAATCAGCGCGTTTTCATCATCCGCCCAATAGAAAGTCTGCTTGAAACTCTGCTTTTTATTATTGGCGTAATATTTCGTATTCACCCCGTTCGAAATCACAAAGAGCTGCACATATTGAAACAGTGCCGTATTCGCCCAAAACGAATGACGCTGGTATCGGTTGATTTGGTTGAAGGCTTCTTTGAGTTCTAGCCCGCGCCGTTTCAGCTCAATCTGGACAAGCGGCAATCCATTGATGAGGAGCGTCACGTCATAACGGTTCGTATATCGCCCCTCCATCGTGACTTGGTTTGTGACTTGATACTCATTGCGGCACCAATGGTCCGTATTCATGAAACGCACACGCTCGACCGAGCCATCATCGCGGTGAAGCGCAAAACGGTCTCGTAAAAGCTTCGCCCGTGCGAACACATCTCCCGTATCCAGATGGTTCAAAATCTTGGCAAACTCACCTTGCGAGAATTGCATCTTATTGAATTTTTCAAGTTGGGATTTCAGGTTCGCCAAAAGCGCAGGCTCATCGGGTATCGTGACTCGCGTATAGCCCAAACCACCAAGGCGCTTGATTAAGCTCTCTTCAAGTTGAGCTTCGGATTGAACTTTAGAGCCTCCAGACATTGAACTGAGACTATTGATTGCAAACTGAGGTTCAATGAAAAAATTTCCCTTTGGAGGCCCGCTTAAAACGCGAGGGAGCGATATTTGAGCATATACCGAAGGCCTTCTGAGCGATATTTATCCTATACAAACCCTCTGGAGCATTGACAATCGCTCCAGAAGGCGCTCTACAGCCCCTATCAATCAAAAGGAGACTGATATGAAAATGTATGTTTTTGAAGGAACGCCTGAGGAAATTTCAAAGGTCGCGGCGACAATGCAGCCAATGAAACCACTCAATCTAATAGAGCTCGAGGGGGAAAAACCGACGGCCACGGTTAGAAGCCTTCCAAAACCAAGCGAAAATATCGAAAGATACGTTACGAAAAAATTCGCGAAGAGGGCGTTGACTCGCCTAGAGCTATCGAAACCCATCAAAGGCATGATAAAACGCCTTTTGGAGGCTGGAGAGAATTGGGTCCCAACTCAAGAAGTATACAAAGCTAGCGGGTACGATCAGGCACAATTTGCCGGAATGATGGGAGCGTTTGGTCGACGAATGAGCTACACTAAGGGCTTTGACGAACAGGCGCATTTTTTTGATTATCGCTGGGACGATGTGGAACAATCTTGGGAATATCGGCTCCCCAAAAGCGTAACAAAAGCGATTAAAGAAATAGGCCTATTCTAATCGCTCACCTTAAACACTAAGCAAACAAACACCAACAACACCCTTCTTGCGCTTTTGGCGGAAGAAGGCATTTTACTTATTCAAACAAACATCTGCTGAAGCAGGCCTTTTTTGAAATTCTGCATTTGCGTGATTTGGGCAGAGACGGCGGTGATTTTATCGTCAATCGCTGAGAGAAAATCGGCTATTTTTTGTTGTTCTTCTGAGTGGGGAAGCTTCAATGGCATTTTAACAAACATTGGTAAACGGAGCGATGGAACAGTAGAACCTACTGCTACCTTCTGAAAATAGTGGTGATGAAAATCCATGTAATAAAATATGTATTTTGCGCAGTTTTCGCCAAAATTCATAGTGGCATATACCCTCTGGTGTAGCCCAAACTTGCCTTTATAAATTCTGGGACGAAATTCCTGTCCCTCGCCTGAAATAATAATGGCTTCAGTATCAAACAGATAGTTGCTGCACCTTCTCAGATCTTCTGATCTATCAAAGAATGCATATTGCCCTTCCGTGCCGGAATCTTCCCTATTAGACTCACCCGTGGTCGAATGAGCCACTTCACCTAACTTTACGTTAGACCAGTCAGGGAAATCACTCCCATCATCGGCTTTGAAGCGGAGGGTTTGGGTGAAGATTTTTTGCATGACGCCTTTTTTATATTG
>JALZUV010000168.1 GCA_023301245.1 Rickettsiales bacterium | reverse complement strand
CGCGCCATTGGTGTACCAGGGCTGCTAGATATGCTGTGGATGGCGCATCAAAACCATAGTAACGATAGCGAAAACCGCTGGGCAGAATCTCTAGCGCTGGCAGAATCTATTGCGGGTAAGGGTTTTAAATTAAGCCAACGCCTGCATGATAGTATCGCCTATGCCGCTCGCTTTAACCCAAGCGACGAATTTAAGAAACTCTATTTTAAAGACGGCAAGCCTTACCCTGTTGGCGAAGTTTTTCGCAATCCGAATCTATCTGGATTTTTGCGAGAATTACGGCAAGGCTATACGGGGCATGTTCGTTCAAAAACCGCACGAGATTTGCACTTAGGCGTAGCAAAAAACCGTCTTTCAATTGCAGATTATAAAGATTATGTCGCCATTGAACGCTCCCCCATTTGCGGCCATTATCGCGATTATAAAATTTGTAGTATGCCGCCGCCTAGCTCTGGTGGAAGCACGCTATTACAAAGCTTAAAATTGCTTGAAGGGTTTGAACTGAAAACCGCTTACGATCCGCATGAGATGCACTTAATATTAGAGGCACAGAAGCTAGCCTTCGCTGATAGAAATCACTATATCGCCGACCCTGACTTTATCGATATACCGCTGCAAGCCATGCTCGCCGATGATTATGTAGCCCAACGCCGCCCCCTTATAAACCCCAGCCAAGCAAGTGCTGTGCCTTATGTAGCAGGTAAGTTAAAAGCGGCACAAGGCGTTGATAATTCATATGATGCGCCTTCTACCACCCATCTTAGTATTGTCGATGCACAAGGCAATGCGGTTTCGCTCACCAGCTCGGTGGAACATAGTTTTGGTAGCAGTATCATCTCGCCCACCCATGGTATTGTCATGAATAATCAACTCACCGACTTTGCCTTTACTCCTGAAGCTGACGGCCTGCCTGTTGCTAATCGGATGGAAGCTTATAAACGCCCACGAAGCTCGATGAGCCCAACCATGGTGTTTGATAAAAACGATAAGTTATTGATGGTGTTAGGTTCCCCTGGGGGTTCGGGCATTATTGGCTATGTGCTAAAAACCCTAATTGCAGTGCTTGATTGGAAATTGCCGTTGCAAGAGGCCATTAATCGTCCGCATTTTTTACAAAAAAACAAAGGCCATGCAGTAATAGAAGCCACCTTACCTCACCAAAGCGAGCTTGAAGCGCTTGGCCATCGGTTAAAAACCAAGCCACTCACCAGCGGTATTCATGCTATTATGATTCAAGAAGATGGTAGCCTAACAGGTGCAGCTGACCCACGGCGCGAAGGCACAGCACAAGGCTTTTAAAAATGCTTCCAGCCCTGCACATCAAACGTCAGGGGTTTACCATCACCTCCTAGCACGCTCACTCCTTCACCTTCCGTCACTGTACCAATGGCGGTTATCGTAACCTCACTTTGTTCGGATAATTTTATCAGCGTATCATTGGCCGATAGTGGTGCAGTAAAGAGCAATTCGTAATCATCGCCGCCGGTTAGCATCAAGTTAAAATAGCTATCATCTTGGTTCAGAATATCACGAGCCTCGCGCGACAATGTTAGTTGGCTGGTATTGATGGTAATCCCAACGGCACTGGCTTTAGCGAGATGCCCTGCATCTTGCACTAACCCATCCGATATATCCATGCAGGCAGTCGCCGTGCCAATTAGCTGTTGCCCCACATTAAGCTGTGGGCTGGGGTAAAGGTATTTTTGCAGCAAATAATCATTCGCCTCTAACTTACCTTCACGAACTTTTAGCCCCAATGCGGCATTGCCAATGCCGCCTGTCATGTAAAGCATATCGCCAAGTTGCGCGCCATTACGCCTCAGCATTTTGCCAGCAGAAACTTCGCCAATGGCGGTAATGCTCGCCGTGATAGGGCCATTAATGCGGCTAGTGTCGCCGCCATAAAGATAAATACCATAACGCGCTTGGTCGCTGGCAAGCCCAGTAACAAACCCTTGCAGCCAGCTTTCTTCAATATCAGATGGCAATAGCAACGATAGTAAATAACCGCGTGGCTCTGCACCTTTAGCTGCAAGGTCAGATAAATTCACCCGCAGCAATTTTTGCGCGATTGAAGCAGGCTCGTCATCTGCAAAAAAGTGAACACCAGCAGTAATAGCATCGGTCGTAAGCACTAGTTCTTTGCCCGCAGTGGGTGTAAATAGCGCGACATCATCGGTTAGCCCTAACCCCTCCTTTGCCGCGAGGGGAGCGAAATAACGGGCTATCCAATCAAACTCACTCATCTCTTATTGTTATTGTTTTTTTTCACTAGAAGCGAGAAAGAATTTCCACCGCGCTTTTTCAAGTTACGTTTATTATATTTTCGCTGCGATTTTAAATAACTCCCGCCGCGCGATTTATGGCCGTAGTTGCTGTAAGAGCCATAAGAACTATTATAACCTCGGCGAGACTTTCCATAGCCATAAAGCCCACGACCCAAGCCAATCGAAACCCCAATAAGTGGGTTAGAGACTCGATTGTTAGTGGTATAATTATCGTCACTATGGTGATTTTGGTTACGATAAGCATTTTCATATTCATCGTAACTTACAAACTCCCAATCGCCATTATACTGGCGACAGCTCATGCCTTTAAGCCGTTGCTTTTTTCCATTAATGCGAACGCGCTCATTAAACTCGCGGCAATTGTCATATTTATTATAACCACTGCTACCATGCGCGGCGGCCGTCAAAGGTAGCAACAATAACGCTGCCCCCAGTATCAATAATTTTTTAACCATAAAACCCTCCCAGATTGTGTTTAAAATATAGTGTCGTCGTCGTAATAAAATATCTCTGCGAACAATTGCTCATCGCTTACAGTTTCGCCTTCTTCTACTGGCTGCCCAATGCTTAAAAACACCGCAACAAGCGCTACTGCCATCATGCCATAAATAGGGTTCGCCCATTTCCATTTGCCTTGCTCTTGCTGCGAGGTAACTTGTGCTTGCGTCATAATGCGTGCTTCTAACGTAGGGTCGGCGGCCTCAATAGGGCGCTGCTCTAGCCAATTATCAAATTTTGTGTTTGTCATGCGGATAACCTCGTTTGATATTCCTCTAATTTGCTTCGTAAATTTGTTTTGGCGCGCATCAATAAACTCTCGACTGCACCGACGGTTATTTCCATTACTTTGGCCGCCTCGGCATTGCTAACATATTCGTAAAAACAAAGATTAAGCGCCGTTTGCTGCCTATCAGGCAAGCTGCGGATTGCGTGCTCTAGTTGCACTTTTTGCTGTGCATCTATCATTTGTTTTTCTTGGCCATCGCTATCATCAACGGCCTCGTATTTTTCGGCAAGCAACAAGGGCGTGCGCTTCTTTTGCATATCGAGCCCTTGGTTGATAATCACGCGGCTAAACCAAGTGGTAAACTTCACTCCCTTGCTAGCATCATAACGCGATGGCTTTTCCCAAAGCTTAAGAAAGGCCCGCTGCACCACATCCTCTGCCGCTTCTTTTTGACTGACATAGCGATAGGCCAGTCGGAAAAACCGCTGCGTATAACGTGTCACCAATTCCGAAAAAGCGGGATGACTGCCCTGCTGAATTTCCTCCAGCAGGGAGTCATCGACAAGTTTGGAGTAATCTACCACGTTACTCTTTCTTTCCGCGTTTGTGCTTACCTTTACCTTTGCGCGGCATCGCTTCCATAAGCGCCTTACGCTCCTCTTGATTCAGATTCTCAGCCACATCGGCAATGCGTCTGGCTTTATTCACCTTCATGGCTTTATTCTTATCCGCCATTTTTTCGGCCTGATTTAGAAAAGCAGATTTATCGAACTGGGGCGCAAGCATGATAGATTTCATTTGTTCGCGTTCGGCTTTATGCGAAGCCTTATTGGCTTTACGCTCAGCGCGCATTTCCTTCAGCGTGCCTTTCACCATTTCGGATTTTTCAGCGGGAAGCTTGGCTAATGCCGCATCCATTTTCGCTTTATGGCCGTCAGCAAAGCTTGCGCCGCTAAGTAAAATAGTGGCCATTGCCACGGTTGCTAATAGTTTTTTCATAAGTACCTCAATCGTTGTTATACTTATGATACGCAGCAGCCAGCAAAACCCTACGCTTTATTTAAAAAAGAAATACCCGCACAGGCGGGTATTTAGAAATCCATCTATTGGATTGCTGCCTATGCAGGAGTTTCGGCAGAATTTACCAATTCTTGTAGCGTGCCATTAATAAAGCCTAGCTCTGGGTTATCAAAAAACCCACCAGCAATGTCAGTATATTCTTTCAATATGACGGGCGCTTTATTATTCGTATGCACCAACTCGAGAGTGGCTGCGCATAATAGCGATTGAATTAATGGGCTAAGGCGCGAAAACCGACGCTTCTCTTTAACCGAATCTAACTGCATTGACAGCTGATATTTAACCGCCGTATCTTCTGTCAGCCATGTACGCAATAATTTACGTAAGAACTTCATATCAGGTAATATGTCAGTTTTCATCTGAAACACTTCTTCCGAATTTTCATCGGCTTCCACTTCAGGGCGGGCTTCATCCTCTAGCAAATCTTCGTTATAAAGCTCCACCCAACCTTCTGCCGTTTTGATGGTTACACCAAAATGCTCGCCATAAAGCGCCTGCACAAATACCAAGCGTGCGGCGTTCTTACGCTGAATCGATCCTTCAATCACTACGCTGTATCCGCCATTGGAAGTTCAACATTCGCTTGCTGTTTTTCTTCCAACGCCTTGCGCGCTGATGGAGAAAGCAGAATATTCAGCTCACGCAGTTGCGCATCATCCGCCGTATTTGGCGCACCCATTAGCAAATCTTCCGCTTTTTGATTCATCGGGAAGGCAATCACTTCGCGAATATTCGGCTCATCGGCCAGCAACATTACAATACG
Organism: Rickettsiales bacterium; assembly: GCA_023301245.1. Classification (GTDB taxonomy): domain Bacteria; phylum Pseudomonadota; class Alphaproteobacteria; order Rickettsiales; family JALZUV01; genus JALZUV01. The sequence continues at coordinate 159 of JALZUV010000168.1, read as the reverse complement.
GTCAACACCCGGAGCAATTCCACCATGTGGAGGCGCGCCATACTGGAAGGCACGATAAAGCGCGCCAAATTTATTCTCAACAAAGGCTTCATCATAGCCAACAATCGCGAAGGCTTTCAGCATGATATCAATACGGTGATTACGAATCGCGCCCGATGA
>JALZUV010000167.1 GCA_023301245.1 Rickettsiales bacterium | reverse complement strand
GATGTTAAAGGCGTGGTGCTAGTAGGTGGCTCAACCCGAGTGCCCGCAGTGCAAGCGGCTGTAGCCGATTTCTTCGGCAAAGCGCCGCTGACTAATATCGACCCTGATAAAGTGGTGGCGCTTGGCGCTGGCTTGCAGGCTGGAGCGTTAACTCGCGGTGGCGATACGCTCCTGCTTGATGTGACTCCATTATCGCTTGGCCTCGAAACGATGGGCGGATTGGTGGAAAAGGTAATTCACCGTAATAGCCCAATCCCTGTTTCCGCTAAGCAAGAATTTACCACCTATCAAGATGGTCAAACGGCGATGCTTATCCACGTGCTGCAAGGCGAACGCGAAATGGTGGAGCAATGTCGTTCACTCGCGAAATTCACCCTATCAGGCATTCCGCCGCTAACCGCAGGCGTTGCACGTATTGAAGTAACCTTCACGGTTGATGCGGACGGTTTGTTAAGCGTGACCGCGCAAGAGCAAACCACGGGGACTCGTCAAGTAGTCGAAGTGAAGCCCTCTTACGGTCTGCCACCTGAAAAGATTGAAAATATGATTCGCGATAGCATGAAATTTGCACGTGAAGATATTACGTTGCGTTTATTGGCCGAAGCACGTGTTGAAGCCGAACGTTTAATTCATGATATTCAATCGGCAATGAGCAATAGTGCTGACCTGTTAGAAGATGAAGAGCGCAAGCTTATAGCCGCAGCGATACTCGATTTACAGTCTGCCATTAAAAGCGAAAACCGCGATGAAATTGATGCAGCACAAGGACAATTAGATAAACTAGCCCATCCATTTGCACAAAGAAGAATGGACAGTGCCATAGCAGATGCGCTAGAAGGCAAATCAGTAGAAGAAATAGGATAAAGACTTATGCCAAACGTTACATTCATTTTACCCGACGGTTCAGAAAAAACATTTGATGCGCCCATCGGCCAATCAGTTTTAGAAGTTGCTCACCATAATAAGGTGGAACTTGAAGGTGCGTGCGAAGGTTCGCTCGCTTGTTCAACTTGCCATGTCATTGTTGATGACGCTTATTTTGCGCAACTAAAAGAGCCCACTGAAGATGAAGAAGATATGCTCGACTTAGCCTTTGGCTTAACCGAAACTTCTCGCCTAGGCTGCCAGATTCTTATGTCTGAAGAACTAGATGGCTTGAAAGTTAAGCTGCCATCAGGCACGCGTAACATGCAAGTTGGCTAAACCAACTGCTTTCTAATATCTTGCAGGCTGGTAGCGCGCTCTTGCGTTACTTTCGGGTATTGCATTTCCATTCCCTCTAGCGTTTCGCTTAGCGTTTTGGCGATAATTAATCGTGCGTTTTTCTTATCATCTGCAGGCACAATTACCCATGGGGAAACTTCGGTGCTTGTGGCGCTAATAGCCTCGCCATATGCTTGCTGATAACTAGCCCAATGGCCACGCTCTTTTATGTCAGCGTCGCTGAATTTCCAGTTTTTCTCAGGCTCATCAATGCGGGAGATGAAGCGCTTGGCTTGTTCGTCTTTTGACAGGTGCAGGAAGAATTTCAGCACCTTAGTACCGTTACGTGCAAGATGCTGTTCAAAGCTAGAGATACTCTCGTAGCGCTCGTTCCAGATATTATCGGTGATTTTTGCAACAGGAAGTTTTTGGTCTTTTAGGATGCCTTGATGCACTTTGACAACAAGAACTTCTTCGTAGTAGCTACGGTTAAAAACACCAATACGGCCACGTTCAGGTAGGCGCTTGGTCGTGCGCCATAGGAAGTCATGGTCCAGCTCTTCAGCACTTGGTTTTTTGAAGCTTGAAACTTGGCAACCTTGCGGATTAATGCCCGAAAATACATGACGAATTGCGCCATCTTTACCCGCTGCATCCATTGCTTGGAAGATAATCAGCAGGGCGTTTTTATCATCTGCATAAAGCATCTTCTGATGCTTGGCCGCTGCGCTAACATGCTTATTTAACTGAAATTTATAATCAGCTTTATCAGAATAAAGCCTTTCAATATTTGTGTTCCATTGGTTTAAATCAATGGTTTTTCCTTCGGGTGCAAAAAACTGCTTTGTATCAATTGTCATCTGACTATTGTCGCGCAATTATGCTGTCATACAAGCGGTTTATATCTCTTCATCCACTTAAGGGGAGCGATGCAGGCCTTCATTCAGTAAATTTTTAATATCGCCGAGCAGGTTTTTTAACGCCTCTGAAGGCATCTCAGCAGACTCTCCTGACTCTTCATTTTGCAAATTTTTGGCTTGCTGCTTTTGGGTGTCAATAACGCTTGGCATAGTTTTTTCCATTCTTTATTTCTAAGCCAACTATGGCAAACAGGGGTTAGTAATTCTTAAAAATGGCTGTAGTTATTTGGCACGGTAGTTGACATGGCCAGCGCGAAGCTTAGTTTAGCGACATGAACAGCCCGCACGAAATAACTGCCGAATGCCAACATTACGACTTATGCGGTGGGTGTAGCTTACAGCATTTAAATGCCGAGGGTTATCATGAACATAAAAACAGCATTTTGCGCAAAACCATCCAACAATTAGGCGTTGATGAATCTATCATTCAACCGCTTATCAGAGTTGAAAAACACAGCCGTCGCCGTGCAGAATTTAAAGTAAGGCGTAATAAGAAAATAATTGAGATTGGTTTTTTTGAAGCGAAAACACACAGGCTTTTTGACCTAAAAGAATGCCCCGTAAGTGAAGCAGCACTACTAGAAAAACTGCCCGCTTTTAGAGAAACCTTTGCGATCCTAAAAAAATCTAGCGCAATAAACTCGCTTAACATCACTGCATTAGAGCAGGGGCTTGATGTTATTATCGGCACCAGCGCGCCATTACCACAAGCAGATAGGGAGGCGCTAACAAGCTTCGCAACATCGCAGCAGTTAGTGCGCTTGACCGAACAAGGTGAGGGTCATTCCAGCACGCTTTACGATAGCACGCACGCAACGGTTCAGTTTGCAGAGACGGAAGTTTCCTTACCCGTTGGCGCATTCTTGCAGGCATCGCATAAGGGGGAGGCGGCTATTACTCGGCTCGTTACTCAGCATTTAAAAGGCTGCGCTCGTGTAGTCGATTTATATTCAGGCTGTGGCACTTATAGTTTCCC
>JALZUV010000166.1 GCA_023301245.1 Rickettsiales bacterium | reverse complement strand
CCTTTAGCCTTCATTTGCTGGTTAATGAAGCTACGCATATTGGTGTGTGAGGTGCCTTCCGATAAGTCACCAATGGCAGTATCAACATATTGCGCGCCCGCTTCTAGCGCCGCACCTAGCGTTTCGGGTTTATGGCCATGGCTATGAAGGCTCACCTGCACTGGCGGCGTTCGCTCGGGGAATCTCTCGGCTAAAGTTTTTTGAATCGTGGCGATGAGTGACTTCGTTTCCGCCTCATCGACCAATAAACCTGCGTAATCTTTAATGACGATATCATCGCAACCTTCTTCGATTAAATTGGCCGCAAAATCGGCGTAATCTTGAGGCGTCCATACTTTTTGGCCATCAGGTTCACTAATATAGGAAATAGCACCTTCCGTTTTCATGGGGTCGTTAGGGTTTTTTGCATTAACCGCTTTAACGGCCTCAATACCGTTACGCAGATTATCCATATCATTCATCATATCAAAGATGCGATGCGAACGGATACCTAACTCGTAAGCGCGATCAGTGGCAGCAAATTGCACCTCGCGCGAGGTGGGTTGAAAACCATAGCCTTGGCGGCCACGGTATAAATCTTGTAAAATTAAGTCGGGCGCGGCATCACGCATTTGCTTTAAATTATCGAGCGGATCTTCACCGTTGAAATTAATGGGCTGCTTTACAGTACCACCACCCCATACCTCAGTCGGGGGGATTTCTAGGCCATATTCATCGCGTGCCAGCACATAAAAACTATTGAGCTCTTGCAGCACAGGCACAATATTTTCAATGCGCATTTTATTGCCATCAAGGCTTTGCTGCCCATCGCGCACGCTTAAGTCGCGGCAATGGCTAAGTAGTTCGATAAGGTCTTGATTTAGTTTGTTTTGTGTCATGATTATCCTGAATAGAATGTTGCTGATTAATCATGAGAATAGCAAAAATAGGTTACGATAATATTAAGGACACTTAAGAAAGTCCAAGCTCAGGGTTCTTTTTATTTTCTAGCCCAGCAGCCCAGCTGCCAGCGGGTGCTTGCGATGTTTCCAACTCAACCGAAGAATGGCTTTTTTTAGGTGACTCAAAAAACTTCTCTTTGTATTTTTTCTCATCAAATATTGGCCGACCTTTGATGGCTTTCATCTCATCAATTCTTTTTTGCATAGGTTCAATCACCTTGCTGGTTTTAAACTCCTCCTTCAAGTTTCCGTTAACGAGGGGAACTTCGAACTCTTTATTATCAATCGCATCTTGTAGGGTACGTGTTCTCGCCGCAAAATCTTTTAAGAATAGATATTGAGCGTTTTCGATACCATTACCATCTTTTGGTGCTTGCTGGTTAAAACTAATCTGATTGTTGTGACCAATATTAGTGCCCCCCGCCCCCGTTAGATGAGCCATGATAATAAAGCCTAACGCGTCATTTTGAATTGAGTGGGTTCTTACATTTATTACTTTCGCTAGTCTGCCACCTCGCAATTTATAAACACCGCCCACTTGGAAACCAAATTCGGTTTTTCCCTCTCCTGCTTTTACTTGCGTTGCACCTTTCAACTCTTCGGGCATTTTAACGACATTTTTAGCAATCTCTTTGGACGATTTTAAATATTCAAGCTCCACCTCATTGCGACTGGCTACATAGGGAAGATAATCGGTCAGCCCTTTATAGGCGATGTTTTTAGACTTCTTCTCATGGAAATCTCTAATAATGCCCATTTGTAGCGAGGCGCTCTTATCAAAATCAGCTTTGGTATATTTTGTATTATGCGCATCATTATATTTTTCTAAATAGCCCTTAATGTGCTTTTTGACCTTTTCACCTTTTTCCATCACCTCAATATCGCGGCTCATTAAAACTTTTTCTTCTAGTTGGTATTGCCCTATATGCCTACCACTAGGACTAACAGCCTTTAATTTATAACGCGATTCGCGATAGGCCAAAATTTCGAGCATAATCATATAGTCATGCTCATTAATTTCTGGCAGGCTATAAGCTTTGCGATAATCTAGTTTCCGAACCTTTGCCCCCCCCTCACCAATAAAGGTGCGAATCGACAATTGGCTTAAATCTAAATCGTGCGACATGCCATTAAAACGCTCAATGGTTTCGGCCATTCCTTCTTTTAGAATAGGGTTATTTCTATCGAGAGATTTCAGAAATTTCTTAGTATCTCGCACCCCATGAAAACGGCCCATCGCTAGAATGGTCATACCATCCATGGTGTATTTTTTACCATTAACAACATAATCTTCTGCATCTAAAAAATGGTCAGCGCCTTGGGCTTGCACTACATTATTCCATATTTTTTGTAGATGCAGCTTGTTGAGCGATTCAATCGTATATTGCGCCTCATCTATAAATGCATTGCGCGCATCATCTTCGTAAATTTGCCAATTTTTGGCGTAATTCTCGTAACTAATGCCTAGCACTTCGTGCAGTTTAGCTTGCTTGCTCCAGATTGTTTCGCCTGAGGCTTTATCTTTCACCATCAGCCCCATCATTTTTAGGTGAGACTTCGTAAAACCTAATTCTGTAAAGCGTTCTCTGCCTTGCTCATCTTTATAAACTCCGTGATGAATAGGAACACCTTTCCAAATATAATGGCGCATTTCATTAAAGAGCAGACTCTTTGTTTCATCCGTCTTAATTTCTTTATCGGCCACCCCATTTTGTGCATAGGCTTCCAGTGCCTCGCTCGCATTATTTGGCGACGGGGTGTTACTTTTCGGAAAAGTGGTTTTCGCTATAACATCTAGCGGTTCAATATCAGAAATTACTTCGGCAGGTGCTTCAGGCGCTTTATCATTTTCCTCAACCATGCCACCAATATATTGGGCATATCTTGGATCATCCTCATCCAGCTTAAAGATCGCTTCTGGGTTATTTGGGTTGGTATTATCAATCTTTACATATTTAGGTTCGGCTCTATCAGCCGCGGGGGGGCTTACCTTGCTCCAAACACCATGCCCCAACACTAGCGCAAATAAAGTGCCCAATAGGGTCTTTTCTTTGCCTAGGGTAGCCTTAGGTCTGCGTCTCTTTTTATCGTCGGCCATTAATTAGTTTTTGCTCATAATTTTATTACTGAAATGTATTTTAACAGGTAAATCCTAACAAAACGTTGATTTTGCCAATTTAAGCACTACATAAGCCTTATGCCAATGCACGCTGAAGAAATTGAAACCCTACTTGCCACCGCTTTTCCGAATGGGAAAATTGAGCTGGTCGACCTTGCTGGTGATAATGACCATTATTCGGTCACGGTGACGAGCGAGCAATTTCGTGGTAAAAGCCGAGTCATCCAGCATAAAATGGTATTTAACGCCCTTAATGGCGCGATGGATAGCACTTTGCATGCATTACAAGTAAAAACCCAATTACCGGAGTAACTTATGTCTGACGTAACCGAACAAATCAAAAATGATATCGCTGAAAATGACGTCGTGTTATTCATGAAAGGTAATAAGAAAATTCCACAATGCGGTTTTTCTTCCGTTGTTGCCTCTATCTTAGAGCGCCTCGAAGTGAACTTCCTTGACCGCAATGTTCTTGAAAGCCCCGAAATGCGCGAGCAAATTAAAGCCTTTTCTGATTGGCCGACTATTCCCCAGCTTTACGTAAAGGGTGAATTTGTAGGTGGCTGCGACATTACCCGCGAGATGTATGAAAGCGGGGAGTTGCAAACACTCTTGCAAGAAAAAGGCATTAAAACCGCAGCCTAAAGCTGTGGATAACTTGTATCAACAAATATTCAACTTTATAATAAGCTCGTCTTAACGAACCAAAGACGCAGGATATTTATGAAGCTAAAATTTGTAGTGCTCGCCGCACTACCCCTATTATTGTCAAGCTGTACCGAAGTCATCTCGTTTGGCGCGGGCTTTGGTGCGGGTTATTTTACAGGCCAATATGTTGCCTCAAAAGACGTGGAGGCTGCACGCAATATATCAACCATACGTGCCAGTTCAGCCTCCAAGCCTATCAGTGGCTTTGGTCGCTCCAACACTTATGGCCAGCAAGGGCAACAACAGGAAAGTTATGCCGCGCCTCACGGTTATTATGCGCAAGGCGCTTACCCTGCACAGCCACAACAAGGCCAGCAGCAAGCAGCACCTTACGGCCAACAACAATACCAGCAGCAACCGCAGCAACAACAAGCCTATACGCAACAATATCAGCAACAGCCAATGCCCTACGGTGTAGCGCCACAATTTGCACCACCCGCCGCGCCTGTTGCACCGCAAGCCAACGCTGCCGCGCCTGCTGGTAGCGAACAAGCCGCTGTTGATGTGAAAATTGTAACGGCCACGCCACAAGCAACCTATCAACCCACTGCACCTAGCGCGAATATGCCACAAGCGCCTGCACCCGTGGCAGCACCAGCCGTTGCGCCACCTGCCGCACCAGCGCCGCCACAAGCCATCGTTGCTATGCCCCCACCGCTGCCTGCTCGGCCTGCCATGGTGCCTTCTGCACCGCAGCCTAACACAGGTGGATATGATATCCCGCCCATTCCTATGGCGCCTCTACAAGGTGGCATTGCCCCTCCTCCTGCACCCCATGATTGGATGAAATAATTTTATGCGCATCACTCCCTCACGCTTTGAGCATGAACAAGATGGCCATGTGGCTTTTGCTGATTATGAAATAGAGGCAACCACGTTGCATGTGCGGTATGTCGAGGCGCCGCCTGAATTACGTGGCACAGGCGCTGCAGGTAAATTAATGCAGAAAATTGCTGAACATGCCGCCGAACAGGGGTTAAAAATTAATCCTATTTGTGGTTATGCGGCCGCATGGTTACGCAAACATAAAGAACATCATTCGCTGATTGCTTAGTAATGCGGGGGTGGCGATTCATCCACCTCAAACCCCGTCTGCGAAAGACTTTCCACCGTTTCTTTGAAATTACCCATTTGCTTTTGGAGCTGCAAAATCTCGCGTTGTTGCGCGTATAACTCATCGCTAAGACGTGAGATAGTCAACGCTTGATGCGCCAACTCCTCTTGCAATTGAATAATATCATCCGTCATGCGCTATAGCACCCCTTTAAAGGGCATGAGTCACCTTTTCGACCACGGCTTCTGCCGTAATGCCGAAATGCTTATATAGGTCAGGCGCAGGCGCGCTTGCACCGAAACCATTCATGCCTACGAAGATGCCATCCGTGCCCAAGTAGCGCTCCCAACCAAAGCCCAGTGCGGCTTCGATACCGACACGTAAACCATCGCCCAAAACTTCCTGACGATACGCTTCCGATTGCTTTTCAAACAGCTCCCAACAAGGTAGCGAAACGACTTTCGCTGAAATATCTTTTGCGGCCAATTGCTCTTGCGCATTCAGTGCCAATTCAATTTCAGACCCACTAGCAATAAGCGTTACTTTCGCATCATTATCGCCTTTAAGAACATAACCACCTTTGGCGCATTTATTCTCTTTCGTATATTCACCGCGCACACTCGGCAAGCCTTGGCGTGATAGCGAAAGAATCGACGGAGTTTCATTGCTCGCAAGCGAAAGCGCCCAACATTCCAGTGTTTCCGTTGCATCGGCAGGGCGGAAAACATTCACATTTGGCATCGCACGTAGGGCTGGCAAATGTTCAACGGGTTGATGAGTTGGCCCATCTTCGCCCAAGCCAATCGAATCATGCGTCATCACATAAATAACGCGCTGCTTCATCAATGCCGCTAGGCGGATTGACGGACGGCAATAATCGGTGAACACCATAAAGGTTCCACCAAAAGGCACAAAACCGCCATGCAGCGCGAGGCCATTCATGGTCGCGGCCATCCCGTGTTCGCGGATACCCCAATACATATAACGACCCGAATAATCATCGCGTGTTACCGGCTGCATCGCTTTAGTTTTTGTGAGGTTTGAACCTGTAAGGTCAGCTGAACCGCCGACCAATTCTGGCATGAACCCATCAAGCGCCTCTAGCACTCGGCCAGAACTTTTACGCGTGGCTTCTTTAGGCTGTTCTTTGGCAATTTCTTGCTTGAAATTATCGATAGCTCCTTGCCAACCATCGGTAAGTTCGCCCGTTACACGACCCGTAAATTCGGCTTCCTTGCCTGATTCGCTTAAGCGTTTACCCCATGCGTGGCTATCCGTTTGACCACGCGTGCCAGCGGCGCGCCATTCGTGCAAAATTTCATTCGGAATTTCAAACGGTGCAGCATCCCAACCCAGTTGTTTGCGAGTTGCGGCAATTTCTTCATCGCCCAATGCAGCGCCATGGGTTGCCGAGGTTCCCTGTTTATTAGGAGAACCAAAACCAATGATTGTCTTACAAGCAATTAAACTAGGTTTGCCCGATTTTTGCGCTTTGGCAATGGCTTCTGCCACTTCCTTCGCATTATGACCATCAACGCTTTGCGTATCCCAGCCACTTGCTTCAAAACGCATCAGCTGGTTGGTAGAATCGGAAAGCTCAACCGAGCCATCAATCGTAATATTATTATCATCCCAAAGCAGGATGAGTTTTTCTAACCCTAAGTGACCCGCCAATGAAATTGCTTCTTGGCTGATGCCTTCCATTAGGCAACCGTCGCCTGCGATGGCATAGGTATAGTGGCTGACCAAGTCATCGCCATAATCGGCATTAAGCATACGTTCGGCCAGTGCGAAACCAACGGCGTTACCAATACCTTGGCCAAGCGGGCCTGTGGTCGTTTCAATGCCTGCCGCTTCGCCAAATTCTGGATGGCCCGCTGTTTTCGCGTGGAGTTTACGGAAGTTCTTAATTTGCTCCATCGTAATTTCGTCATAGCCCGTGAGATACATAAGCGCATATTGCAGCATAGAGCCATGGCCAGCCGATAGCACAAAACGGTCGCGGTCAGGCCAATGGGGCTGCTTGGGATCAAACTTTAAAAACTGCGTAAATAGCACCGTCGCAACATCGGCCATACCCATCGGCATACCCGGATGACCCGAATTGGCCGCTTGCACCGCATCCATTGATAGTACGCGGATAGTATCCGCCATTTTTTTATGGGTTACAGCATCGGGAAATTCGCAAACTATTGGTGCTTGAGCGGTCATATCAGACTCCTTATTTATCATGCCGCACCGTAAGCCTCACACTTATTATTCGCAACCAAAACTTTACGAATTTTACATGAAATAAAAAAGGGGAAGCCTTCCGACTCCCCCTTTTCAAACTATCGACGATATATTACATATCAACATCATCCTGCGCTAGATCAACAGTATCAATATCAATTCCCATTTCGAATAACTCATCCGTGGTAATTTCTTCGCTCGATACAGTTGTTTCAGCATTCATCATCACAATGCGTGCCGCACTACTGGCTGGCGATACATCAACATCGCTTATGGCTTCGAAGTTAATTTGGCTAGAAATATTTGCGCCAACCTCTTCCGCCACTTCAAGAATTTTATCTTGCGCTGCCTGACTTATCGGCCATTGGTTAGAAATCGTATCCAGAATATATTCGAGCCCAGTTGAACCATCTAATACCCAAGAATTATTACCTTCTAATGCTTGCTCAGAACCTGCAACACCATCGGTAAGATTCATAATCTGGTCTAGAATATTGGTTAAGCTACTTTCAAAGTTAGCCATATCAACATCGCCATTGCTACCAAAATGCAGATCCATCAATTCGCCACGCAATGCTTGGAAGTCGCTCGCACTCCCTTGCGATAATGCACCGCTAAATCCATCAGCCGACACCTCAATACCTAGCTCGTCAGCAACATCAGAAATTTTATCTAAAGTTGATTGATCCAGACTCCATTCCGCTGCCACTTTTTGAAGCGTCTCTTCAATGCCAGTCGTGCCGAAAAGAACCCAATCCGTTTGCGGTGTATCAACACCCGCCTCCGAACCAGCAACCCCATCAGA
>JALZUV010000165.1 GCA_023301245.1 Rickettsiales bacterium | reverse complement strand
CGATCGGCCACGCTGAAAATTTCAAATAGCTTACGGTTCTTTAACCGTTGCGCTTCTTTTTTCCCTTTTTTTGTATGGGTGTCAGGCGGTTTCTTGCTCAACTTCCCGACTCTTTCACGGCTTTTGGTGTTGCCGCTTTTCGACGCTTTAAATTCGCGCGCAAAGCCGCCGCCACTTCGGGCTTTGGTTTCTTCTGATTCGGCTTCTGCTTTGATTGAGAGGGTTTTTCCATGCGACAACACTATACACTAAAAAGGTGCATTTTACAAATAGACAAAACCGCTTGCCAACTGCCCCCCCCTATGGCATTTTCGCGCCTCTTAATATAAAGGCCGCCTTAGCTCAGGGGTAGAGCGCGTCATTGGTAATGACGAGGCCACAAGTTCGAATCTTGTAGGCGGCACCATTTGTTCAATCTCATTTAATGTGAATGCCCTGTAGGTGCTTGGGTCGCTTTTACGGCGTTACGTATTGCTTCTTTTTCAACCCATTTGGCGGGTACTTCGTCTTTAGCAACTCCCTGCGGCACCTGCTCTGGCACAAATTGCGACCTTACAGATCGCTGGGGGGAGGATTTTACATGTTCATTCACTTTTTGCGCCAAACGAACGGCGTTATTCTTTTCTTGTAGCGTCTCTTCTGCATCGACAAACTCACTAATGCCTTTATAGAATGCACCAATTGCTGCGCTGCCTGAAATAACTGCCATAGAAATAGGCGCCACAAGAGGGTTGAAAAGCCCTACACCTGACAAGCCTCCCAACAGAACGGTGCCTGCAAATATAAATGGCCCAGTAGGAGGGAAAGCCGTTAAAGCCAAAAGAGCGCCGCCTGCAAACATGAGGCCTGCCCCCACTAACGCGCCACCTAAGGCGCCTCTCGATGTTCCTACTAAGAAGGATTTAATTGATTTACGTACCATCTAGCGCTGGACTCCTTCTATTGGAGTGGCCGATTGCACTTTATCGGTAAAGCTTTCGGTGCTGCGCTTTAAGGCAGTTTCTATCGGGCGGCTCGTCGTATCGCTAACGGCATGTCGATGGCTATGCTCATGGTGCGGCGGCTGTGTTGCCACCTCAACATCGTTATTATATTCAATCTTCGGCATATGCTTTTGCAGGTGATGGCTAAAGTGTTTCGCCAAATCAGATCTCGGCGACATGAGTGGAATCTTCCCTTCCACCTTAATATCAGGATGTAGGTCACCAGGGTTAAATGTACCGTGATAAATATTATCGGCAAATTTATGTAGCCCTTCGGTGGCACGTGGGCCAATGCCAAACGAACTTCCCGTTAAGCCAAAAGCGGCGGCTGCTAAGCCTGCCTCTAAGTGAACCCCCATACCAAACACATAAGCAAGTTTGGTAGCAACTGGTGCAAGGCCTATACCTGCAAGCGCCCCAATAGCCCCCATAATTAAAGCAACCTTTGGTTTAAATAACACCTTCTTTTGTGCTTCGGGCGCGGTCAATTCAGGGTCGGCTTGGCGACGTTTTACAATATTTTGTTCAGCCTCATCAAACGAAATGTTAATCCCTTTACGCATGGCACGCACACGCTCGTGGTAAATTTCATGCACATGGCTATGGCCCGAGCCCTCAAACATAGCCTCAGAAAAGAAATCTGCCGATTTATGCATGGTAAAGGCGGTGACACCAGCAATGACGATACTTGAGGCGCCAGCGGCTAATGTTACGCCCGCAAGTGCTAGACCTGCTACGGCTACCCCGCCTAATACCACGCCCAATAATGAGCCAATAACGATGCCACCCACTAGCCCGCGGCCATTACCAGCAAAACCTGCTTCAAAGGCTCTTTTAAAATATCCATTTTCTAAACGGTAGAATTCTTCTTGGCGCTGTAGGTTGCTAATAACTGGTGCAGGCCCAGGATCGCCCTGTGTGCGATATAACAAGCGGCTACGTTCTTGCTCGGCTTGCGTGGGGCCCCTTAGATTGCCATCCAGCAATCCATCTGTGAAGTTAAACACGGTTTTATATAAGCTGCGATTAACACCAAAGGCACTACCCATGACCGCGCCTAGTACAATTGGAGCAACCACTGGGGCAACTGCTACAACGCCTGTATGCATAGCGAGTAAACTTCCCAAGCCCGCAAGACTAGCTAAACCACCAAAGGCAGCACCAAGGGCGGCGCCTGCAATACCAACACGCGGATGGAAGAACTTTCCACTATCGCGGTCAGCAGGAATTTCCAAATGATGCCCCACACCAGGTTGTGGCGAATCGGGAGAAATTTCTGGTAATTCTGGGTAGCGCAATTTTAACTCTTCAACTGCTAATTGTGCAGCAGCGTTACCCGCTGCGTTACCAATACGCCCCATTAAACCACTTGCGATACCGCCCGAAAACACCGAGAATATTGCCATGGTTTTGGCTAAAGTAAAGCCAACGCCGGCCACAATGCCTGCCGCGCCAAGCGCCCATACGCCCACACCAACCAGCGCACCAATAGTGCAACCAACAACCAATCCACGCACAATACCACGCGTGTGCCCTTTAAAGGCACTCCAACTCATCTTTTTGGATGAGCTACCGTGATCTACTTCATGCGGATCAAATTCATCATGTTCGTTTTCGTTCATTAAACTCCTACTATTCCACTGTTAATTATATGGAAGTATAAGGTGTAGTAGTGTTACGGTTTGATGAAGATTAGCTTTGGTTTTTCTCCCTTGTGCGCCTACTGGCTCGCCTCTTTTTAGCATCTAATACTGTCACCCTGAATTCATTTCAGGGTCTATCGTTCAACAGCACGCCGGTCGGGCAATTGATGCTGAAACTAGTTCAGCATGACAATATTTTTATAGAATCAGGAAAGAAAAGGGGGCCAATAGACCGACCACAGCCTTGAGCGTGAGCAAAGCGAACAGCCCATCGAAGCGCCAGTAGGCGCGCTGGAGACAAGCTATACCTCAAAAAAAAGGGAGGCTCGAAGCCTCCCTTTTCGTAATCTATACAGTCGGTTAGACTAGTTCTTTTTCTCGAACATGATCTCAACGCGACGGTTAGGTTGTTGGCAAGAAATATCTCCGCCACAGCCTTTAGCAAACTTATCAGTCTCGCCTTTACCCATCAGTGTATTCACTGTGGTGTTTAGGTAGCCTTTGCCAGCGAGGTAACGTTTTGTCGCTACTGCACGGCGTTTTGAAAGCGCTTTATTGTAAGCTGGGTTACCAATTGGATCAGCATAACCAACCAATTTAGCTTTAACAACATTGCCTTTAGCAAGGATGTTTGTCGCAATATAGTCTAGCTTAGCTTTTGCTTTTGAAGTCAAACGCGCGCTATCGAATGGGAAGTAAATGTTACGTTCGTCAGTGGTGAAGAATGTACCATCGCAGTTGTGACCATTGTTAGTCCAGTCAACAACAACACAGTTACCACGTGCATCACGAACGATGTTACCGCGCTCATCAACGAGTACATTTAGGTTATCTTGATCGCAGAATGCGCTTGCTGCAAATGGGGTAGCTAGCATTGCTGCAGTCGTAGCGATTAGGGCAGTCGCTTTAATTCGGTTAAACATAGAAAACTCCTGTATGTTTCAAATAATTATTTATGGGCTTATGTTCGACAAATTAGGCATTTCGGCGTGCGTGTCAAACAAAGATGTCATAAAAATGTGAAATAATCAGTCGTTTGGCATAGTTATGCACAGGGTCGTGGCATAAAGGCCGCAGTTTATGTGGTTTTTGTGTGACTACCTAACTTGCCAATAAAGCGTCAAGTTTGCCAGCTTTATCAAGCGCCGCCAGATCGTCAAATCCGCCAATATGCTTATCGTCGATAAATATTTGTGGCACGGTGCGCTGCCCGCCCGATTTTTCAACCAACTTTATGCGGCCGTCATCATCATTCGTCACATCATATTCAGTATATTTCGCGCCTTTGCGTTTCAGTAAACCCTTCGCACGTGTGCAATAAGGGCAGTAATTAGTGCTATAGATTTCAATTTTAGCCATGATTTATTCCTTATAGAGGGAGGTTATCGTGCTTTTTCCACGGATTGGTCAGCTTCTTATTGCGTAAAATCCCTAGAGAACGGCAAATTCTTGCACGAGTATTTTGCGGGCGAATAATATCGTCAATGTAACCGCGCGAAGCTGCCACAAACGGGCTAGCGAATTTCTCACGGTATTCTTCGACCTTCTTATCAGCTTCAGCACTGTTTTTCAGGCTGCCACGGAAAATAATTTCCACCGCACCTTTTGGCCCCATTACCGCCACTTCAGCAGTTGGCCATGCGTAATTTACATCGCCGCGTAAATGCTTCGAGCTCATTACGATATAAGCACCACCGTAAGCTTTACGTGTAATAATCGTCACTTTCGGCACAGTGGCTTCGGCGTAAGCGTAAAGCAACTTCGCGCCATGCTTAATAATACCATTATGTTCTTGCGCGGTACCAGGTAAGAACCCTGGAACATCGACAAAATTCACCAACGGAATTTCGAATGCATCGCAGAAGCGCACAAAACGTGCTGCTTTACGACTGGCATCAATATCGAGGCAACCTGCTAGATGCATCGGATTATTCGCCACGAAACCTACGGTGTGACCATCCATACGACCAAAACCAATTACGATATTCTTCGCCCATTCTGGTTGAATTTCAAAGAAGTCGCCCTCATCAACCACACGGTAGATAAGCTCTTTCATGTCGTAGGCTTTATTCGGATTTTCTGGCACTAACGTGTTGAGCGACATTTCCACCCTATCCACAGGGTCAGAAGTCGGACGGCTCGGCACACCACTTACATTTGAAAGCGGTAGGAAGTTATAGAGACGGCGCGTTTGTAGCAGCGCATCAATATCGTGGTTAAAGGCACGGTCAGCCACACCACTCTTTTTCGTATGCACTTCGGCACCACCGAGTGTTTCTTGGCTTACTACTTCATGCGTCACGGTTTTCACCACATCAGGGCCCGTTACAAACATGTATGAGCTACCACTTACCATAAAGGTAAAGTCCGTCAGCGCCGGCGAATAAACTGCACCACCCGCACATGGGCCCATAATTAATGAGATTTGCGGCACTACGCCAGAGGCCAACACATTGCGTTGGAAAATTTCCGCATAGCCTGAAAGTGAATCAACCCCCTCTTGAATACGCGCCCCGCCAGAATCATTCATACCAATCACTGGTGCGCCGACTTTCATCGCCATATCCATCAATTTGCAGATTTTCTTACCATTGGTTTCGGATAATGAGCCGCCTAAAACGGTGAAATCTTGGCTGTAAATAAACACAAGG
Organism: Rickettsiales bacterium; assembly: GCA_023301245.1. GTDB lineage: Bacteria > Pseudomonadota > Alphaproteobacteria > Rickettsiales > JALZUV01 > JALZUV01. The sequence goes on along the minus strand of JALZUV010000165.1, from coordinate 1,175 downwards.
CGGCCATTAATAGTACCCTGCCCTGTTACGCAACCATCGCCCGCAATACGGTTAGCTTCCATGCCAAAATGCTCGCAGCGATGTTCAACAAACATGTCGAATTCTTCAAACGAGTCAGCATCAACCAGCACTTCTATGCGCTCACGCGCGGTTAACTTACCTTTTTCGTGCTGTTTATCTGTACGCACTTCACCTCCGCCATTACGGGCAGATTCACGGCGTTTTTCTAATTCGGTAATAATCGCTTCTTGAGGCATGTTGTTTTTTCTCAATTTATTTTCAATAAATTGGTGCTCACACGCCGTACATGCTTCGCCGCGAACGACGGATGAGCCTTGCTCACCTCTAAGGCACTAACGAAATGTAGAGTTACCAGCCGTCCTTTTAGCAAAGTTATGCACTGTCATCAAACTGTAAAATACATCGCTTATACTAATAGCATGGTAAATACCGTCGATAGACATATTGAACTAGAAGCTCGCGAGCGTAATTTTTTGCGCTACGAGGCCGCTTTTTGGGGTGTTGCTTTTCTAGCCTTTGCTACAGGCGGCGCGGTTTTAATGGCAAGTGCTCTTACGGCGGGTGGCATCGGTGCCACTGTAGGTGCAATAACACTTGGCATTGGCGCAGTAATTACCTACGTAAAGCGTGATGAAGTACGCGAAGAATATAGATTAAAAACAAGTTCTGGCCGCGATAGAATTGCCGCTAAACATTGGGCAGAAGAACTCGGCGTAAACCGCCAGTTAGTCGGCGATAAAGGCAAAGAAACACAAGCGAATATTGCACCAACCGAGATTGCCCCTAGCGATAAAATTATCGCCGACACGCAACATAACCTTCATGAACAAAACCAACGCGCCGATGGCCAAGCATGGGGCGATGTTGCCCAAGCCTCAAAAGCACAAACGGCTGATCAGACCCTTTCCAAGTAAGCTATAAGGCTTTCCCCTTCTCAAAAAAAAACCAAAAAAAACTGTTAGACTCATCAGAGTCCAACAGTTTTTTAGTTTTTGGAAGGGTTACTACTCCTCTTCCATGGCGACCATAATGCGGTAGCCGGGTTTATCTATGGCATTACCCACAAATAGACCATTTTCACTTTTGAAAATGACGTGATAAACATCATCCCCAAGCGTGAGAATTACTTCCTCGCTATTGGCAAGGAAGATAAA
>JALZUV010000164.1 GCA_023301245.1 Rickettsiales bacterium | reverse complement strand
TTACTATGACCTCCTCTTGGAGCATTCTTTTGGTAATTTCGAAGAACTACTCACCTCAATTGCCCGACACCCGATGATGGGGCGCTACCTCAGTCATCTTAATAATCGGAAAGCATCGGAAGATGGGGCGCGAACCCCTGACGAGAACTTCGCGAGAGAGATCATGCAGCTTTTCTCGATTGGCTTACAGGATCTTAATCTTGACGGATCAATTCGGACTGGCGCGAATGGGCAACCTTTAGAGAGTTACACCCAAGAAGACATCTCAACACTCGCCCGCATTTTCACAGGAATGCACCTCGATGGGGCGCTCTTTGGCTCAACGAGTTTGTTTCGCTCAAACGCGGCCCTTCCCATGATATGGGACCTTAACGAGAAAGACACGGGAGCGAAGTCATTCTTGTGCGTCCGTGATCTGAATGTCCAAACATTAGCCGACGCATACTCGATAGAGTGGGATGGTGTTGAAGGCCTCGATTATGTGGTTCAAGTTCGTGACAATGACAACGAATGGAGAAATGTGAGCATTATAAACGCAAGCGCGACGGGTTCCCTCCAAGTGAATCTCAGCGTGGCTGAGCTTGGTGCAGACCTCTCTTCTGATCAATTTAGGGTGAAGCACCATATCGAGTTCACAGAGCCTATCTTTGAGATCGATCCTCAAACCCCCTTCCTGCCCTTAATCCTCAGCGAACAGACCAATAGCTATACTCTGAGCTGGGAAGCCTCAAGCGGCGGGCGGTTTCTAATTTATTTCTTCGATCGAACCAGAAACACGTTACGAGCCATTACCCTTACAGATGAAGCGCCTACTACGGGCAATTTTACCATAACTCAAACGAAGGAAGGCCTCGGAGATGGCCTCAGCACGAGGGAGCTTTTCGCCCTCCCTTTCGGCATACTAACTCCACAACTCATCCAAATTTCAGGAAGGGCATTCGATCCTGAATTGGAACTCAAACAGCTGATTAAAATACTGACACACCACCCTAATGCCGCTCCCTTTATGGCGAATCGTCTCATTAAGCATTTCGTCACCTCGCAGCCCTCACCTGCCTATGTGAAAAGGGTTGCTTCCGTCTTTCGCGATAATGGCTCAGGAGTGGTTGGTGATTTGGGTGCGACCCTCAAAGCCGTCCTCTTAGACCCTGAGGCCCGGAGCGCCCAATATCTTACCAATCCTCAATTTGGTAAGTTAAAAGAACCCGTGCTCCGGTTGACAATGCTTGCTCGAGCATTTGAAGCGGGCCGTGATGATAGCTATGATGCCAACCCCTTGAATAGTTCTGACCACAACACCGGGATTCAGTGGTATCAACACAGTTTCGGAAACACCCTACAACTCCCCATGAATGCTCCCTCAGTTTTCAATTTTTATCAACCTGAATACTCACATCCTATCCTCCTACAGCCGGCAGGATTGGACAGTCCTGAATTCCAAATCCATAATGCGATTACCGCGACCGTCATTCCGAACCGCTTCTTTGCACGTGCCAACGAGGAAGAATTTCATAATAGATTGAATTTGGGTGAGGTCGACCGTTTCGCCATTTCTTATTCTGACGATTTCATAGCCATGGCACAATCGAACGACCGTCAGTTGGATACAATGAATCTTCTCTTAGCTCATGGCGCTATCTCAGCGGAGACGCGATCCGGAATCCAATCAGCACTGACTATTTTTGAAACCTTAGGATTCTCAGACGCCAGCGCAGAAAACCGCTTTAGAACCCGGTGGGCTGTCTATTTTTCAACAATCACCGCAGACTCAGCCATTCTCAAATAATCCACGCACATGAAAAAAACAGACTCTTCCAGCCATATCGATCGGAGAAAATTTATCGGATCTTTAAACTGCGCGGCAATTGGATCTATCCCATTATATAGTAGCCTTCTAAACCTCAAGATGATGGGGAATGTGGCTGCGCAATCGACCACCGGCGAGCCTGGATATAAAGCGTTGGTTTGCCTCTTTCTTGAAGGTGGTAATGACTCCTACAACATGCTCGTCCCCACCAGCCCTGATGAATACAGTAATTATCAAAGCATCCGGACCAATCTCGCTCTCCCCAATAATGGCACTGGCAGCGTATTGCCATTGAACCGTGAGAACTCGCCCAAGACCCCAGAGAATAATGACAGAGATTTCAGTATCCATCCTAGCATGGGGGGCATGCAATCCATGTTCAATCAGGGGAATTTAGCTTTTATCTCCAACGTGGGAACCTTGATTGAGCCAACTACGATAGAGCAGGTTCGAAGCGGAACTTTTCTTAGACCCCAATCTCTTTTTTCTCACAACAGCCAAATACAAGAATGGCAAACATCGGTCCCCCAAGATTCAGATCATGCCACAGGCTGGCTAGGGCGCATGGCAGACATCATTAATCAGCCCTCTGCTGGGTTCAACGACAGTAGTATCTCAATGAATATTTCCTTGTCAGGAAATAATGTTCTACAATTAGGAAGTGACACTTTTGTCTATACCATTTCTGAAGATGGCAGTCTTGGCCTCACCGGAGTGGATGGCACTGTTGATTTTCGGAGAACTCCCGCATCAACGACGAGAGGCCTTCTCGAGCAGAGCTATCAGAATATTTATGAAGAAAGCTTCGCGATCGAAAGTAGCCGGAGCTACTCAGTCCATGAAATTTTTAGTGAGGCCTTCGCCGCAGCTCAGATTAACACGGTATTTCCCGATACTCCTCTTGGGCAAGATCTCAGAGGGATTGCTCAATCAATCGCATCAGGACCCACGGTAGGGTCGCAACGACAGACTTACTTTGTCCGCAGCTTAGGCTGGGACAATCATGTGAACCTGCTAGGTGGGCAGGCTCCGTTGCTCCAGCAAGTGGATGAAGCGGTAACGGCTTTCTGGAATGCTCTCGTCGAACTTGGAATGGAGGATGAAGTCATTCTATTCAGCGCCTCTGATTTTTCTAGGAGTCTCCGATCCAATGGCGCTGGGAGTGATCATGCTTGGGGCGCAAACCACTTTGTCATGGGAGGGGCGATCGATGGGGCAAAGGTTTATGGAAAATACCCCGATGCTGGAGAATTTACTCTTTTTGGAGGAATTGATGTTGGTTCGACTGGGCAATTGCTCCCGTCTCTCTCTACCGATGAGTATTTTGCGGAACTCGCCCTTTGGCTTGGAGTCCAAGCATCAGATTTAGGTCAAGTCCTTCCAAATGTGAGTAACTTTTGGGACGGTAGTGGTGCGCCTATTGGTTACATCTCCTAGTATTCCTTGTTAAAGGCGTCTAAAATTTCACAAGTTGACTGGTGCGTGTCGCTAGAGCGAATCGCAAGAGGGCGGAAGAGTAGGTTCGTTGTAAGCGTAGTTCGTGAAGTCTCGAAGGTGCATTGCTCCCGCGTCGTCTCGCAAGCTCCTATCAAGGTAAGCTGGAAAGATGGCCGCTCTCTTCACGGATAGAAAAAAGCCCGAGTTGAATAAATCAACGCGGGCTTAAGAGTCTTGTTAATTATTTATGAACGCTTGCGGCGCGCCATGAAACAGAGACTACCGAGGCCGATAAGAAGGGGCGAAGATGGCTCCGGAATGGACGTAACCGTAAATCCCGTCAGTGAGTATGTTGATCCGATGAAGTCACCTCCGGCAGTGGCAAACTCAATATTGGTAAAGCTACCCGCTCCTACATTGGATGCTGGACTAGCTTGGAATTGAGCATCAGAACCTTCTTCCCCTTGGAAGGCGAAAGAGAGAGATGCGCCAGGGTTATTAATAACGACGGAAATACTACCAGATCGCGTGATTGTTCCATTTAAATCCGTGATGGTCCCACCAGAAAGTGTGAGATCAGCTGAGACAAAACCAGTAGTGTCGATATCGGTAATAGGAGTAATGGCCAAGATTTCGGAATAATCAATTGGAGAGCTGAAATTGAGCCCAATTTCGAATCCGTTTCCGGTCCCACCGAATAGACCGATAGATGGATGGTTTCCGTTTCCGGAAACGCTCACTCGGATAATCTCTCCAGTCGAGGTGCGGATAAGGTTAATATCATTCCCGGCACGTAATTCTGAGATCGTGTCGAGGCGTAGGGATTGCGCTGATAAGATAGAGGTAGAGGATAGGATTAGGAGTGTGATCGTCGTTTTCACAGTTTTTAGTTTGTTTTAAATATCTGTATCTTGATTTAAATCCGCGTTCTCCGTATTCTAACTATATTACGGCTATTGGGGGATAGATTAGCGGTCACTCAATGTATGAGTCAAGGTCGATTCCGATTCGATGTTAATATAAGACCATGCTTTGCGTTTGAGTTCAAGATTAATCTTACGGATTCCTGTGAAATTCCTAAATCTTAATCATCTCCGAAGTTGTCTCGTTGAGTTCTCCGAATCAGCTGAAGTCGTTATCTGGTTCGCAAGTGGCCTAGTCTGCTCCCCTTCAGCAGACTGGAGAGGGGGGGGGCGGGGGCGTTGAACCAGTATAGGGTCGTAGCAAGGAAGATAATGATGATTAGCTGTGTTTTCTTCATCGAGGGTTCTTGTTAGTGGCGAGATCGATAGGCTGCGCAACCACTCAGGGAGTGGTTGCGGTAAGGCCAGTAAGTGGGGAAGTGGCGGATTCTGGGGGTACGCTGGGATTGGTTCATTCAGTCAGCTTGGACGGGATCCGGTCGTGTGGGGGCGGTGAAGAAAGAGGTGCGGTGGATTTTTTTTGCGAGTCATTGTAAACACCTCTATCTAATATCTTAAATATTCACTGAATTTTTGCGAACCTTTAGGAGGTGTTTACGGAGCGTAATAGTAATCCGGTAATACGTGATGTTAATTCCTGTTTCATTTCGCATGGCTCCTGGAGATATTTTAATCCACGGAGAACCAAAAAAGAACCCGTCTTGGCAAAGCCAAAACGGGTTCTAGGGAAATCTTAGTGACTGAATCTCGATGAGATCGTCACTAAAGTTGAATTTAGGCACGCTTGCGACGAGCAAGGAAACCAAGACCAGCAAGTGCTCCAAGGAGAGCAGTAGATGGCTCGGGAACAGAATTCGGAGTAACTTGAAACGAGAAACCGTTTGTTCCAATGGTTCTGCTAGAGAATGCCGTAATAGTCGTCGCGCCAGCAGAGGTGAAAGTGAAAATGTTGCCATCTCCTCCACCAGTGGCAGTCGCTGCGGCTACTACTTCAGAAAGATTTGGTGCCCCATTAAGACCTGGTACCTCATTAACAGTGACGCCAGGTGCAAGTACTCCCGTGAAACTGATTGGGGCATCACTGGTAATGCCTTCATTAATGTTGAGAGGAAGTGAGGGGCCATGTTCTACCAAAACGTCTACAGCCTGGTTAAACACGAAGACGGTTTCAGCAGGCCTAGCGTTGAAAATAGTGCCACTATTGCCGATTAGTCCATTGGTAACAGTCACTTGAAGGCCAGCGATTCCAGTAAGTGCTGAAATGTCAAACGTTCCGTTGATCGTTGTACCTGTGCCTGTGAAGCTAGAATCAAGACTAGTTGGGACGAAAGTTACTTGAGCATTTGCTGCGCTTGAAAGAGCGATAACAGAACTAAGAGTAATAATTGTTTTTTTCATAATTTGGGTTTTTTGTTTTTTGTTTCTCGGCGACCGATTCATGAGCCTAATTCTTGTGAATTAGTGAAGCAATCAAGGG
>JALZUV010000163.1 GCA_023301245.1 Rickettsiales bacterium | reverse complement strand
CCCCAATAGGCTCTGCAATCGTATAGGCTTTTCTGCCAACAGATGCTTGCGTATGCCCCATCGGAATTTCTTCACCACACATCACATGAGAAAGCTCTTTGATTGCCAGATGGATACCATCAATGGCGCGGGTAACTTCTACCCGCGCGTCCATCAATGGTTTACCACCTTCTTTTGCAATCAGCATGGCAAAATCTTCCGCTTCCGCCTCGACCAAACTTGCAAGCTTTTTCAAGATTGCTGCACGTTCATAATGCTCAAGCCAACCGTCACGATTTTTAAACAACGCTGCTGCTTTATCCAACATAGCGTGAGCTTCTTGGGCGTCACTCATATGCAGAGTTTCAATAACACTACCATCAAAAGGAGAAGTAACTTCTAATGTCAGCGCTTCTTTCACTTTGGCGATAGCGGTCATACCAAGGCCACCTTCTCTTTAAGCTCATCAATCAACACTTTAGTGTTTTCTGAATAATCAACCGGCAGCGCAATTACATGCACTCCACCATCTTCGTAACATTTATTTATCAACGGAACAAAGCTCTCAGTGCTTTCTACGCGATGGCCTGTAGCGCCGTAACTATTGGCGTACATTACAAAGTCAGGGTTGTTAAATTCTAGACCAAAATCTTCGTAGCCCATGCCATATTGTTTCCAACGAATCATGCCATATGAGCTATCGTCAAGAATCAACACGACCATGTTAAGGTTAAGGCGCACGGCAGTTTCGAGTTCTTGCGAGTTCATCATAAACCCACCATCACCACAAATCGCCATTACTTTACGATCTGGATATAAGCGCGCTGCTTCCATCGCTGATGGTAAACCAGCACCCATGGTTGCTAGTGCGTTATCGAGCAGAACGGTATTAGGCTGCGTGGTGCGATAATTTCTAGCGAACCAAACTTTATAGACACCATTATCAAGCGCGATAATGCCATCATCTGGCATCGCTTCACGTACATCCGCTACAAAGCGCTGTGGTTTCATTGGGAAACTAGGATCATCAGCACCTTCGGCAAGATGTTCCATCACATGCTTACGAACTTTCATAAAGTAAGTGTAATCATGGTTTGATTTATCTTCGACACGGGCAGCAAGACGCGCAACTGAAGTCGCTATATCGCCAACCACTTCAATTTGTGGGAAGTAAACATTATCCACTTGCGCAGATTTGAAGTTCACGTGAATTACCTTCGTGCCACCATGCTCCATAAAGAACGGAGGTTTCTCAACTACATCATGACCAACATTAATAATCAAATCGGCATTATCAATCGCATCATGCACATAATCCCCATCAGATAGCGCGGCGGTTCCGAGGTATTTATCGCTATGGCCGCAAATCACGCCCTTACCCATCTGCGTATTAACGAATGGGATGCCTGTACTCTCAACAAAGTCAGAAAGTGCTTCCCAAATACGAGCACGGTTTGCACCAGCGCCGACTAGGAGCAATGGATGTTTCGCTTGTTCAATCAGCACCTTAGCTTCATCTAAAATTGCACGATCGGCATGCGCGTAACGGCGACGACTTTTCTGGAACACAGGTGCTGTATCAGCATTCACTGGCTCAACAGCAATATCTTCAGGCAATTCCAACAATACGGCGCCTGGGCGTTCTTCTTCAGCCAAACGGAAGGCTTCGCGCACCATAGATGGCACCATCTCCACACTTACAATTTGGCGAGAATATTTAGTGATAGGATCCATCAAGCCAACCACATCAACAATTTGGAACTGGCCTTGCTTGCTGTGTTTAATCGGCTTTTGCCCTGTAATCATCATGAGCGGAAAACCACCTAATTGAGCATAGGCTGCAGCCGTTACAAAATTGGTAGCACCCGGGCCAAGCGTTGCCATGCAAACACCCGTTTTGCCCGTAAGGCGGCCATAAGTGGCAGCCATAAAAGCAGCGCCTTGTTCATGGCGAGTAAGTATCAGCTTGATATTAGATTTACGCAACGACTCTAGCATATCGAGATTTTCTTCACCCGGCACACCATAAATAACTTCAACACCTTCATTTTCTAATGCCTGAACAAATAGGTCAGAGGCGTTCATTGTCGCAAGTGCTGCTGGCTCTTGTTGTTTTATTGCTGTTGTCATAATAATGCTTTCTCGCTTAAATTAAAATTTCGGGTCGCACCTATAAATGCTGCGCTTTGTTTGCTAACTTCTTTATTATATCCCCCCACTTAATGGGTGAGCCATATCTATAGCTGCCTCCTACTTCTTTCTCAATGTAAATTCCATTACAAAAATTTAATATGAGCAACTCTACAAAGAGTTATCAGCGCTTTTGGCCTCTCCCCCTAGTGTTCGAAATTAGGAAGCTAAGATTACGGCTTGTTTGAACAAGTAATTCGCGCAAGATGCTTCAAAAGTAAAAACAGAAACGTTGTATTCATGCTCCCCCTCTTACAAACTCGTCGCTTTCTCCCTCTATTTATTACTCAGTTCTTAGGCGCATTTAACGACAATCTGTTCAAAAATTCGCTGGTCGTGTTAATCACTTATGTCATTGCCGAAAAAGCTGGCGTGAATGCACAACTTATGGTGACACTGGCCTCAGGATTATTCATTCTTCCCTTCTTCTTATTCTCGGCTACTGCGGGTAAGTTGGCTGATAAATATGAAAAATCACGCCTCATAAAAATTATAAAACTCGTTGAAATTTTCATAATGATTGCCGCATCAATTGGGCTTTATTTGGGAGATATCGAACCCTTACTTGCAATATTATTTTTACTCGGCACGCAATCCGCATTTTTCGGCCCTTTAAAATATAGTATTCT
>JALZUV010000162.1 GCA_023301245.1 Rickettsiales bacterium | reverse complement strand
AGCGCCGCGCGCCCTGTTGCGTTGATACCACTAGGCGAAGCCGCTGAAGCTCGCGCCATTGCGCTCGCGCATCAATTGCGCCAAGCAGGTATCAGCATAACCCAAGAAGCCAATGGCAATATGGGTAAACGCATGAAAAAAGCCGACAAAGCCAAAGCCCGCGCCGCCATCATATTCGGCGATGACGAATTAGCCAGTGGCAAAGCCCAACTAAAAAATCTAGATAGCGGCGAACAAAGCCAAGTGGGGTTTGACCAACTTGTAACGGTGTTAAGTTAAAACTTCGTTCAATTCACTTGTCTAGCCTATCACCCTTGCTGCGCGTGCCTTAAACTGCTACCAATAATGAAAGCATTTTAAGGAAGCATCGCTATGTCATCAGTCAAAATTTCACCCTCTATTCTCTCGGCCGATTTTGCGAGTTTGGGTGAGGAACTTCGCGCCATTGATAAAGCAGGTGCTGACCTGATTCATATTGATGTAATGGATGGCCATTTTGTGCCGAACCTTACGCTTGGCCCCCCGCTCATTAAAAAGCTGCGCCCCCATACGGATAAACCGTTTGATGTGCATTTGATGATTGACCCTGTTGATCCGCTAATCCCCGATTTTTGCGATGCGGGTGCCGATATTGTGACTATCCATATTGAAGCGGGCGTGCATCACCATCGTTCAATTCAAATGATTAAAGATAAGGGCGTGAAAGCGGGCATTACCATGGTGCCTTCTACCCCAGCTTCTGCCATTGCCGAGCTAATTCCTACAGTCGATTTAGTGTTAGTTATGTCGGTTAACCCCGGTTTTGGTGGGCAGAAATTCATTCAATCGCAGCTCGCTAAAATTAGCGAAATTCGCCGAATGATTGCCGATTCTGGCCGCGACATTATGCTTGAGGTTGATGGTGGAGTGACTATCGACAATTGCGCCGATGTTATCGCCGCTGGTGCTGATGTGTTGGTGGCAGGCTCGGCCGTATTTAACCATGCAGAAGGCTATGCCGATGCGATTACGAAGTTGCGAGGCTAGAGCCAATGGGTGCAGCGCGGAGACTCCATTCAAAGCGCCGATTTTACTCGCGGGTGGTGCGGTTATATACGCGCAAATTACGGTATCTCTCTAATTTAATTAAGTTGAGAATTCGGTTGTGGCTTTCAGTGGTTTGGCCGTTATCTTGCACCCCTATTGAAGAAGATGCCCCCGAATGCCCGTGGGCACCAAAGTTAGAAAGTGCTCAAGCATTAATTAGTGGGAAATTCTGCGAAGATATGGGAGGGAACTCCTTTGAAGATTTTTGGATATGCATTCAAAAACTCTCACGAAATTTTCAGCGACGTATTCACGATTTTCAATGGCTAAATGATTTATCAATTTATGGTGATAAGGATGAAGCGGCTGAATTTGCTAGGCGCATTATTGACCAATGGCACCATTATGAAAAAGAACATCATTCGGTAGCACATCAGGTTACAGTACGTGCGGAGCGGTTGGCTTATTGCTTATCGTTCCATCATTTATTGGCGCATAATGCACCGAAAAAGTGGCTGCGTCGACAGCAGCGATATTACTATACTGAAATTATTATGTTGGCCGATTTACTACGCCGTAAAGAGCATTACGCTGGCTTTAGCGCTTTAAAAGCGTTGCTCGCCGCCTCTCTCGTTTTCCCCTCTATGCGTTTTTTGCAGCGCCCCGTTAACCGTGTTTTGCATCAGGCAATGGCGGTGCGTTTCTTTGCGGATGGTGGGCATCGAACTCGTAGCCCAGAGTTTCATCGTTGGGACATTGCCACGCTGCTCGAATTGCGCACAGTATTAAAACAAAAGCAGCTGCATATTACGCCCGAATTTGATGAACATATGCAGCGTGGCCTTGATGCGTTGGCGAGCTTCATGCATGGCGATAGTAAGCTTGCTTGTTTCCACGATAGTATTGAACAGCCCGTTGATAGGTTTATCAATTTATGGCAAGTATGGCGTTTGCCAAAACCGCTGGCTCAACAGGTTCTTCCCAAAACAGGTTTCGTCAATTTAAAGCGCGATGAATCGACAGTTATTTTCGATGTAGGTTATAAGCCCTCCAATAAGTTACATCATCATGCCTCGCCATTATCGTTCGAATTTAGTCGAATTGGCGCGCGACTCATCTCTAATTGTGGTGCTTATCGCGGCAATGACGAGGCTTGGAAACGTGCCAGCTATCGTACGGCTGCCCACTCTACCTTATGTGTGGATACGGTCGATGCTTGGGCAGGTTATAATAGCGATAACGGGTTTAAGTTAGGCCTATGTTCCGTCGATGATAATGATGAGCAGCTACGTTTGATTGCTGATCATTATGGCTATGCTGATAGCTTCGGCATTATACATGAACGCGAAATATCATTATCGGCGGATGGTAAAAGCTTGCATGGAATTGATTATGTACGCCCTGCGCCAAAGAAGGTGCTCTATACTGCGCATGAAGCCGAAAATATCCATATCCGCTTTCATCTTCACCCGAGCGTGTCGATTGAGAAAATTACTCCTCAAGCTGTAGTGCTGCGTTTGAAAAATGATGAGCTATGGAATTTCTTTCTAGAAGGCGATAATAAAGTGCCGCTAGTTGAAGAGAGTATTTATTTGGGCGAAGATGGATTCCCACAAGAAACTATTCAGCTCGTTATCAGTGCGGCGATAGATGATGAGCAAGCCCACGAAGGTGACCGCCAATTTGCATGGAAGTTAGAATTGCAAAATAACTAGGTGAGTGTCGATAATTCGGGCAAGAACTCTAAAATTAATGGTTGGAAATTAAATCTGCGGTGCGTTTTGCACATGCGGTTGAAAGAGTCCATCCATACATTCCTTGCCCACTATTAATGTAAAGGTTTTGATAGTCTGTCTGTTTGATAATAGGCGTGCTAGAAGGGGTGCAAGGGCGTAAACCACAACGGATTTTATAGTTAATATTTTCTAATTCTTTTATGCGTGATGTTGCGCACTCATGAATATGCTGAACCGTATCACCATCAATCGTAGTATTCTCGCCAGCAAAATGGAACATTCCCGAAACCAGTAAATGATCGCCATGCGGCACAAAAACAACCTTGTTTTTATGGTCTGTTACGCTGCAAGTAAGCGATGATTTATACGAATAAACCAGCGTATAGCCGCGAATAGGGTAGATTGGGAAGTGCAACCCTAGTGGTTTTACTAAGCGATTGGTTTGCGCCCCTGTACAGAGCAAGTAAGCATCGGCTTTTATTCTGTTGCCTTGCTTAGTAATGAGGGAGCTAATTTGGTTATTCTTACTCTCCCACTCTTTAACAGCCGAATCGAAGAAGAGAGTGAAATTTGGGTTTAGGCGTAAATATTCGAGTAGGCTTTTACAGAAGGCCGCACAATCTGCTGTCTCATCAATGGAGGAAAAAACGCTTGAGACAAAGCTGTCATCTAAAGCGAAATTATTTAATTTTTTGGCGCATTCATCTCGCGGTAAAATGTCGAGTGTAATGCCTTTACTGGAAAGCACTTGGCTGAATTCTTCTGCGCTTTTCTTGAGTGCTTCACTATCGAGTATTTGTAACTTTCCCGTCGAATAATTCTTAAAGCTTATGCCCGTTTCTGATTTTAATTCCGTAAATAACTTACGGCTTTGCAGCGATAGCTCCAGTAGATCGTTACGGTTTTTCTTGAAGCGATAATTTGTGGATTCTCTTAATAGCTTCATTCCCCATTTCAGTAATCTGAAATTGAACTTCTTAATTCGAAATCCTTTTTTACGACCCATAAGAATGGCCGGTAACATTTTAGGTAGGGAAGGGCTGCCAATGGGGTTTACGTAACTATAGGAAAGCTGTGCGGCATTAGCTCCGCTTGCTTTCGAAGCAACGTGCGATGCACTCTCTAGTATTAAAACGCTATGGCCTTTTTGCAGCAAGTAATAAGCTGATAATAAGCCCGAAATTCCCGCACCAATAATGACTATTTTCATGAAACCACCTTACATCAAACAGTTTAGTAAACCATTAACAATGATAGCGACTTCAAGCGCATTAGAATATTCTCTATGAGCTTAATTAGTCTTGTAATATATGGTGAAATATAATGGTCGGGGAGACAGGATTCGAACCTGCGACCCCCTGCTCCCAAAGCAGGTGCGCTACCAGACTGCGCTACTCCCCGACGAAGTGAATGGTTCGATAACAGATATCTTCCTATACGGCTAGCGGAAAATACGATTTTTGCAGTATTGGCTTATAATTCCCCATTAATTGATGAATTAGAAGACATTTTCTTACTGTTAGTAATGGCGGCTATATATTAGCGGCCACAGTTTTGGGCTGTGCAATGGGCTTCTTCTGGTAGGATTTTAATTAAGCGTCAACATCAGCCTTAAGCGCATTATCTACGATAAAGTCGCGGCGGGGTTCTACTACATCACCCATTAGCGTGCTGAAAATTTCATCGGCTTCTTCGGCATGTTCAATATTTACTTGTAGCAGCGTGCGAGTTTCAGGGTCTAGCGTGGTTTCCCATAGTTGTTCGGGGTTCATTTCACCAAGACCCTTAAAGCGCTGAATGCTAATGCCTTTACTGGCTTGGTCCATCAATGCTTGATAGAACTCACCCGGTACATTTCCCGTAATTTCCGTAGCTTTGCGTGTGTAAGTAACAGAGCCAGCGCCAAACATGCCCGACACTTCGCCGCCTTTTTGTGCGAGGAAGCGACCTTCGCGGCCCATGAATAGCTTCTCGTCTAGCAAGTGGCGTTCTTCCACCCCACGGCGCATACGATGCACACGATAGCCCACATCTTCGACTTCGGCTTCCCAGCCGCCGCCATCTTCTTCAGATGCAAGGCGGTTGAGCATTTCAGCGAGTGCTTTTGCTTTGGTTTTATCGCGCAAGTCGCCATTAAATAGGTCAACCAGTACGGCAGCTTCAATTAACGCCTTAGGCGCGCGACTGGTGAGGATGTCCATACGTTCACCTACTTCGGACAGCGCTTCTAGCTTGGTGCGCAATGCTTCGCCTTCTATCACCGTGCCATCAGCCAATTTTATTTGGCCTTCGTCAAGTAGCCCGTTGATGAGGTGATTTTGCAAATCTTGATCATCTTTCAAGTATGTATCGTTGTTACCACGGCGAATTTTATAAAGCGGCGGTTGTGCAATGTATAAATAACCTGCTTCAATGAGCGGCAACATTTGACGATAGAAGAAAGTGAGCAATAGGGTTCGGATGTGTGAACCATCGACATCCGCATCCGTCATGATAACGATTTTGTGATAGCGCGCTTTTTCCACATTAAAATCATCCGCACCAATGCTAGTTCCGATGGCGGTAATAAGCGTGCCAACTTCTTGGCTGGCAAGCATTCTATCGAAGCGCGCGCGCTCGACGTTAAGAATCTTACCTTTAAGCGGAAGAATCGCTTGAGATTTACGCGAACGACCTTGCTTGGCTGAACCCCCTGCCGAGTCACCCTCCACAATAAATAGTTCGGATTTTGCAGGGTCTTTTTCTTGGCAATCCGCCAATTTACCTGGCAACGATGATATCTCTAACGAGCTTTTGCGTCGTGTTAAATCACGTGCTTTACGCGCTGCTTCACGCGCCGATGCCGCTTCGATGATTTTCATGATAATCATGCGAGCATCTTTTGGGTGCTCTTCAAACCATTGTTGGAAACGGTCGTAAGCAATGCCTTCAACCGCTGCACGTAC
>JALZUV010000161.1 GCA_023301245.1 Rickettsiales bacterium | reverse complement strand
TTATTGGTCCATGATGCGCGCTCTTTTGGGTTAAATATACCCGATAGAACATCACGCATAATAGCCGAACCTGCACTCATCGCTGCGAAGGAAGCAGTGACGACGGTCATCTCGGCACCAATTGAGCGGCCAGATATATCTTGTCCAGGGTGAGTGTTGCGGTTTTCGCGGAAGCGTAGGAAGTCACGCGATCTTGTTACTTTGTTTCCATCACCATCAATTTTTGCGCTACCGTCAGCCTTGGTGGCATATTTGCCTTTAAATACGGTGTTATCGAGCACCTTATACATGCCCTTACCAATGGTATTATCGATAAAGAAGGCGATTTTCTCTAGGAATCCTGCGTCTTTACTATTCTTTGCATGATTCGCGCGTTCGTAACTGCCAAGTTGTTTCATCGCTTGGCTATTTTCCATCAAACTATAAAGGAAGCCACCGAGCGTAATACGCGAGACAAACTCAATGGCGGCTTTACCAAAGGGCGAGTCGGTCCAATGTTTTTTTTCTTTTAACCATGAATCATTCGTAACGGCCCAGTCACCGGGGGTGTTGGTGGTTCCAGGGGCATCAGGAACACCTAGCGTATGCGGGTCTGTATTATGGTGGTGGACAGCCTCTCTTAACTCGCTTCTGTTAGAAGCAAGCTGGGGGGTAGCTAAATCTACCGAAGTTTTTACACGGTTCTCCACCTGTAAATAATAGCAGAGCACATGTATATGTAGTGTTAAGATTTTGTGACAACGCTTTTGCTTAAGCGCTTGCTATGGCCTCAATTCTCGTCATGATGATAGCCATGGAAAAATGGCTAAATAACCCTCAAATTGCGCGCTGGCTCGATAAAGCGGTAAATTGGTTTAATGCTGAACTGTTGGTTGGCGAAATATTGGTGCAACTTGCAGTGCTTGTGGGGAGTTTGTTGCTTGCATTTGTGCTTGCCCCGCGCACGAAATCAATATTTAGCGCTATAATTCAGAAGTTTAAGTTTTTAGATAACTCAATTTTTACAGGCGCTAAAAAAAGCATTTTCTTGCCGCTTACTTGGGCGATATTGCAATTTATTGCGATTTTTTCCATTGAGTTGTTTGGTTATTCTAATGGGTTATTGACAATATTTGCTAACTTAACGGTCGCATGGGTAGCCATTCGTTTCTTTTCGGGTTTTGTAAAAAACCCTGCGTTTTCTAAAATTATTGCGTTAATTGGTTGGACCATTGCCGCGTTAAATATTGTCGGATGGCTCGACCCTACGGTGAGCTTCCTAGATGATATTGCCTTAAATGCAGGGGATATGAAAATATCCCTGCTTACCGTTATTAAGGGATTGATAACTTTAGGTTTATTGCTTTGGGCAGCAGTGTCATTCTCTAGCTTAAGCGAGCGTTATATTCGTAATGTTAGTGGCCTTACGCCCTCGTTACAGGTGTTGTTTTCTAAGTTAATTAAAATTGCCCTGATTACCTTCGCTATCCTGATTGGGGTTAGCTCGGTGGGGATTGATATTACCGCGCTTGCCGTCTTCTCGGGTGCGGTCGGTGTTGGTATCGGTTTTGGTTTGCAGAAGATTGTTTCCAACTTTATTTCAGGCATTATTCTACTGGTTGATCGCTCCATTAAGCCAGGCGATGTTATTGAGGTGGATGATACTTATGGCTGGATTAATAAACTCTCAGGCCGTCATGTTTCGGTCATTACGCGCGATGGTAAAGAGCACCTCATTCCGAATGAAGATTTAATTACCCAGCGCGTGATTAATTGGTCGTACAGTAGTAAAGCAGTGCGTTTGCGCATTCCTATCGGTATTTCCTATAAGGCTGACCCGCATCAGGCGCGAAAACTCATTTTAGAGTCAATTAAAGATGTCGGGCGTGTATTAGATAACCCAATACCTGCCTGCCTTATTCTTGGTTTTGGCGATAATTCAATCGACTTAGAATTACGCGCATGGATTGAAGACCCTTCTAATGGTGTCTCCAACGTAAAGAGTGAAATTTACTTCGCTATTTGGGATGTGTTTAAAGAGCATGGTATTGAAATTCCCTTCCCACAGCGCGATGTGCATTTGGATATGTCGGATGATATGCTGGTAGCGGTAGCAAAAAAGCTAAAAAGCTCTTGATTTAAGCGCCTTTGTGGCGTAATTAACGAGCACAGGAATGGCGGGTTGTCCGTTATTCACTTCACATCTTGGGCCGCATTACGGTGTCTATGCAAATAGTTCACGCTTCGCCCTTGAGAGGAATAAACCGTAAACAGGAGTAAAAGCAATGGCTTTACCTAAATTTTCTATGCATGACTTAATCGGCGCTGGTGTTCACTTTGGTCACCGCACACGTCGTTGGAACCCTAAAATGGCGCCTTACCTTTATGGCGTTCGTAACGATGTTCACATCATCGACCTACAACAGACGGTTCCACTATTGCACCAAGCACTCGCGATTGTACGCGAAACTGTTGCTAACAACGGCCGTATCCTTTTCGTAGGTACAAAACGCCAAGCAAGTGACATTGTTGCTGAGACTGCTGCACGTTGTGGCCAGTATTATGTAAACCAGCGTTGGTTGGGCGGAATGCTTACTAACTGGAACACAATCCAAGGTTCAATCCGTAAACTTCGCGAGCTTGAAGAAGAAGCGAATAACGAGAATCTAAACTTGACGAAAAAAGAGCGTCTACAGCATGCTCGTAAGCAAGCTAAACTTGAAATGTCACTTGGTGGCATTAAAGAAATGGGCGGCCAGCCTAGCTTGATTTTCATCGTTGATACTAACCGCGAAAGCCTAGCAGTAGCGGAAGCTGCTAAACTTGGCATACCTGTTATCGGTATCGTTGATAGTAACTCAACGATTGAAAATATCACTTTCCCAATTCCGGGTAACGATGATGCGACAAAAGCGATTCGTCTATATTGTAACCTGATTGCTGATGCAGCGCTTGACGGTCTTTCAAGCTCTATGGCAGCAGCTCCTGCTGTTGATGCAGGCGAGTCAGCTGAACTTCCAGCGATGGAAGCTGCCGAAGCCGAAGCGGCAGCCGCAGAAGCGAAAAAAGAAGAAGTTAAAGCAGGTGCTGAAGTTGTGGTAAAGAAAAGCCGCAAAAAAGCAGCTGAAGAAGGTAAAGCTGAAGCCGTGAAGGAAGCCCCTAAAGCTGCTGAAGAAAAACCTGCTGCGAAAAAAGCAGAAGCTAAAAAGCCAGCTGCAAAAAAAGACGCAGACGAGTCTAAAGCCGCTGAGAAAAAAGCATCTTAAATTAAACTGAATAGATAAGAGAGATAAGATTATGGCTGAAATTACTGCAGCAAAAATCAAAGAACTTCGTGAATCTACCGGCGCTGGTATGATGGATTGTAAAAAAGCACTTGTAGAAGCAGCTGGCGACATGGACGCAGCGGTTGATTGGTTGCGTACTAAAGGTCTTGCCGCTGCGGCGAAAAAGGCTGGTCGTGTGGCGGCTGAGGGCTTAGTTGCCGTTGCAACATCTGGTACTAAAGGTGCGCTTATTGAGCTTAACTCTGAAACTGATTTCGTTGCTCGTAACGACCAGTTCCAAGAGCTAGCTGAAACATTCGCAACCACTGCTCTTGAAGCGGGTGTTGAATGTGCTGACACTTTGAAAGCGAAAGAGTCTAACGGCAAAACGGTTGAAGCAATGGTAACAGATGGTATCGCTACTATCGGTGAAAACCTAAACCTTCGTCGAGTGGCTTATTTGGAAGAAAATGACGGTATCGTTATTCCTTATATTCACACTGCTGTTAAGCCAGGTCTTGGTAAAATTGGTGTGTTGGTTGCGTTGAAATCAACCGGCGATAAAGACAAGCTAATGGCTTTTGGTAAGCAAATTGCGATGCATGTTGCAGCCGCTCGCCCCGAAGCTTTGACACGCGATGAAGTTCCTTCGGACCGTATTGAGCGTGAGCGCGAAGTGCTAAAAGAGCAAGCGATTGCATCTGGCAAGCCTGTTGAGATTGCTGAGAAAATGGTTGAAGGCCGTATTCGTAAATTCTACGAAGAAATCGTTCTGCCTGAGCAAGTATTTGTTATTGATGGCAAAGCTACCGTGACAGAAGCAATGAAAGAAGCCGAAAAAGAAGTGGGCGCGCCCATCGAATTAACGGGTTTCCGTCGTTTCACTCTTGGTGAAGGTATCGAGAAAAAAGAAGAAGACTTTGCTGACGAAGTCGCAAAAGTTGCTAACGGCTAATTGCTAGCGATTAGTTTTAAGAATGATAGGGCGGGTCGAAAGACTCGCCTTTTTCTTTGCAGTCGACCTCTTATGCCAATCGGGCGTTAATGGCTGCAACTATGGTAAGGATATCAGTTTCAACGATGCCTTCCATAGGGTTGGCAGCATTAATGCCTGACCCAACCGAGCGACCAGTGGTTGCTACTATTGCATGTTTAATTGAATCTTCTGGTGCTAGCTGTTGATATTTTGAGGCGAGAGTTTTTTGTGCCTCTAATTGTTTTACCGTACCCCAATCTTTATTTTGAGGGCAGCCGTTACCCATAAATAAGAGGCCTGCATTTGTTGTACCTTTTTTACTGCGTACACTGGCGATATATTCATCAGGCGTGAGCGCGGTTTTTTGTAAATCGGTTGCGGTGGCTAATAAGGTTTTATTCGTAACCTCTATGCCTGCTTCATTACCTAAAAAATATTGGGCGGCAGCCACATAGTTACGATGAAATTCTTCACAACGTTCGACAATTTTAGGCTCTGCTATTGTGGGTTTTTCGCTCTGCGCTATTTGCTTTAATGCGTTCAAAACATCCTTGCGAGAAACTTCATCGAAGCTGCCATAAAAATGGGCGATAAAGGCAGGGGCAGAAGCTGCGACTGCTGTAAAAGGATGCATTTGATTTTCACTGGAAAGCTCTGCAGGTTCGCCCATACCGGTGAAAACTAACTTGGCAACCTGACTCGCCGTAGCATCGTCGCTATATAAACCGTAGGATGCTAGCGGTACGTGGGGCATAATGCGCGCCACTTTTAACGGTAGGCCAAAGCTGCTTTTATAGGTGGAAATTGGCACCCCTGATAGCATCGTGAGAATAACTGTATCCTGCGTGACGATGGGTGCATATTGCACGGCGATATCGTGAAGCTGAAACGGCTTAATGCCAAGCACAATAATGTGGGGTAGGGCAATATTAGTGACCTCAAAATCGCGATAAGAAATTAAATTTTTCGGCGAAATCTCAATGGATTTCCCGCGTAACAATGCTGCGGTAGCTTCGACATTATTATGCGTCTTACTGCCGCAAATTACGGTGACATCATCTGCGTTAACTTCTGGGTTTTGCAATAGGCCAATTAGCCCTGGTAGCCCCATGTTGCCAATGCCTGAATATAAGATTTTTTTATTTTTTAATTGATACATGCCTCACAGCATATGCCTTTAATGGCTAGGAATCTATAATGATTGTGAAGGAGAGCTAAGCTTGTTTTTCGCGCCCTCGATTATCATTTTGCTAAAGCGACCCTTTAAGACAAAGCCATCTATTATAAGCGCTGTTGCGGCAACGCTGGCCACGGTTGCAAAGGCAAGCTTATGGTTGCGGCTGGCTCTTAGGCTTTTAGCCTCCTGCGCATTTTTTGTCTGCTGCGACTCAATGCCATCTGCTTGCGCTACACGGCTGGCCCATGTTCCTGCTACACTTAAGGCAATTCCTGCGGCTGCTACCTTGCCATTTAGACCAAAACCTGCGCCGTCATTATCTTGTTGTTGAGTTTGGGCTTTACCAATTTTGCTTTTAAAGTCATTTTT
>JALZUV010000160.1 GCA_023301245.1 Rickettsiales bacterium | reverse complement strand
TTGATGATATGTTTGAAACGATGGATCATGAGAAGGCCGTTGGCATTGGCGCTAATATGGTTGGGTTGTTGAAATCTATTGCCGTGGTTGATTTGCACGAAGGCGGAATTTCAAAGCCTTACGCCTTTATTAATCCTGAAATTTTCTGGTCTTCAGATGAAATGCAGGAGCATGAAGAGGCTTCCATTTGTTTTCTTGGTATTTCGGCTAAGGTGAAGCGCCCGAAGGCGATAAAACTGCGCTATTTAGATTATGAAGGAAAAGCTCAAGAGTTAGAGGCAACAGGGTTTTTCGCCAGCGTTATTCAGCATGAAGTTGATTATTTAAATGGTGTTGTTTTCCTTGACCATCTATCAAAATTAAAGCGTGATAGGTTGATGAAGAAAATGAATAAACAGCGAAAACTGCATCCGCCACATGTGCATGGAGCGCATTGTAACCATTAAAAACGTTGATGCTCAAGTGCCGCAGAATGTTTGTAACACGCGTTCTTCTCGTTTGGGTGGTTGCTGGTAATCTGCAAATTCTGCGTTATCTTCGTAAGGTTTTTCGAGTGCCGTTAAAAGCGCATTTAACTTGGTGAAATCGCCATGCTCTTCTGCTGCCGATAGCGCTTCTTCTACCTTATGATTACGTGCAATGATGGCAGGGTTATTTGCACGCATTAAGCAGAAGGATGATTTTAGCGGTTTGCTATTTTGCTTGAGCCGTTGCTGCCATTTATCCCACCATTGGCTGAATTCATCATTTTGATAATGCTCGGCTTTAGGAATGGTTTCGGAAATTATATCGCGGAAGCTAAGAGTGTAATCTGCATCGTGGTGTTGCATCCATTTTAGAAAATCGCCTGCCAATGCTCCATCGTCTTCGTCTTCGCCAAATAGGCCGAGCTTACGACGCATCATGTTAAGCCATGCTGCTTGCAATGGTGCATTGAACGATTTAATCGTTTCTTCTGCGAGTGCTACGGCTTGCGCAATATCTGTATGGAGTAAGGGCAATAGGCTTTCGGCCAATCGCGCTAAATTCCATTGGGTGATATGAGGCTGGTTGGCAAATGCGTAGCGTTTATTTTGGTCGATGGAATTAAAGACAGTGTCAGGGTGGTAATTATCCATGAAAGCGCAAGGGCCGTAATCAATTGTTTCACCTGAGATAGTGGCATTATCACTATTCATGACTCCATGAATGAACCCCACGCGTAGCCATTCAATGGTTAGGTTCATGTGTCGTTTCATGACAGATTTGAGGAATTCGAGATAGGGTTCTGCTGTTTCTTTCAATTCTGGATAATGGCGGTTGATGGCGTAATCGGCTAACTCCTTTAGTCCTTCAATATCTTCATGGGCGGCTAAATATTCAAACGTACCTACGCGCAAATGGCTGGAGGCTACGCGGGTTAATACCGCCCCTTGCAGCATCGTTTCGCGCATGACTGGCTCGCCAGTAGTGACAACGGCGAGGCTGCGAGTGGTGGGGATGTTAAGGGCATGCATTGCCTCGCTAATAATATATTCGCGCAACATCGGTCCAAGCGCTGCTCGTCCATCGCCACTGCGGCTGTAAGCGGTGCGACCTGAACCTTTAAGTTGAATATCCACTCGAGCATCGTTGGGGGTAATATGCTCGCCTATTAAATGCGCGCGCCCATCTCCTAGCATGGTGAAATAGCCAAACTGATGGCCTGCATAAGCTTGCGCTAACGGTTGCGCTCCATCGGGCAAGTGATTGCCGCAGAAAAATGATGCTAGGGAAGGATTTGATTCTTCATTGAGTGAAATGCCAAGCTCTTGGGCTAGCTTATGATTAAGCACTATAATATGCGGGTTCTTCGCAAGAGTGGGGTTTTCGCGCGTGTAGAATTTATCTGGCAGTTGGCTGTAGCTATTATCAAACTTCCAGCCAATTTTATTGAGAACGTGTGCGACCATAGTATCCTTTCGGGATTTCAATCCCAAACTACAAACAATGCTTGGCAATACAATGTTAAATAACTCTGTTAATTCCTTAGGCTACTGAGAGTTGTTACTATAAGATAGCGAATGAAGTTTTAATTTATTAGGAGAGAATGACATGGCTAAATCACAAGATTCAAAGAAAGCTGTTAAAAAGAAGCCCACTCGCACTGCGGCGGAAAAGAAAGCCCTAAAACAGGCGAAGAAACTGGCGAAGTAATATGGCTGAAACACAAGAATGGGCGCCATCTTCGCAGCCAGAAATTGGCGAAACTCTACGATGGAAAGAGCCCCTCTGGGCTGCCCCAAATAAGCCGCGCGGCAAGCCTGATAAAATTGGCGAACAGGAAATTATTGCTCAAGTAACTGGGGTGGAAGATGTTCTGGAATTTACCGTAATTAGTGTAAAAAAGCTGGATAAGGGTGCCGCGCCTCTTAAAGTAAAAGAAGCGGATATAATCAGACGCAAAAAAACCTCTCTTGATAAAGGCGATTGTCACAAGCTTTTAGGCTAAGTTGATATGAGCTTCTCGTCTATTTTTAGCAATCCTCGTTACAGCCAAATTAGCGTTTTATCGTTGTTGCTTTTAGTGGGGGTTTTTAGCGAGCGGATTGGCATTAGTTGGGTGCAACCTGTCGTTATTTTTATCACCGCATGGTCGTTTCAATATTTATGCTGTCGTCTTGTTAAGCTGCCGTTTGATTGGCGAAGTCCTGCTATTACAGCTTTATCGCTAACCTTGCTTCTGCGGGCAGATACATGGGGCTGGTTTGTGCTGGCAGCGATAGTTGCTATCGGTTCAAAGTTTTTGATTAGGGTAAATGGAAAACATCTTTTTAACCCTGCGAATATTGCAATTGTACTGCTGTTATTAAGTGGCGACTCCACATGGGTTTCGCCAGGGCAGTGGGGCAGCTATTTATGGCTGTTTTTGCTGCTATGTTGTTTGGCGCAATTGGTGTTACATAAGGCGATGCGCTCAGTATTGGGCGCTGGTTTCTTGCTGCTTTATGTTGGGTTGCTTATGGGTAGAGCGCTTTGGCTGGGCGACCCACTAGAAATTCCATTCCATCAAATGCAAAATGGCGCGCTGCTTATCTTTGCGTTTTTCATGATTTCAGACCCAAAATCGACGCCTGATTCAAAGGTGGCGCAAGGGTTGTTTGCCCTATTGACCGCCGTGCTGGCTTTCTATTTTCATTTTCAACTATACAATTTTAACGGGCTGTTCTACGCTTTAGCACTGGCTAGCCTCACAACGCCGCTATGGGATAAATACTTGCCTGCCATGCGGTATCAATGGCCTGATAAAAAGAAAGTTACGTCATGTTAAAAACTTTACTCATCGCTTTAGGTTTTATTTTTTGGTCGGTTCAAGCGCAGGCGTTTTGTGGGTTTTATGTTGCTAAAGCCGATACTGATTTATTTAACGAGGCCTCCAAAGTGGTCATGGTGCGCGATGAAGATAAAACAGTTTTAACCATGGTAAATGACTATCAAGGCGATCCCAAAGAATTTGCCATGGTAGTGCCCGTGCCAACCTTTATTGAGCGTGGACAAATTCATGTGACCAACAATAAAATAATCGACCATCTGGATGCTTATACCGCCCCGCGACTGGTCGAGTATTTTGATGAAGACCCCTGCGAACAGCGTCATTATATGATGCCATCCCCTAACATGCCGATGATGAAGGCAACAATGGAATCGGCGGCAAAAAAATCGACTGCCAAGGCGCTCGGTGTTACGGTTGAAGCGGAATATACCGTGGGTGAATATGATATTCAGATTCTCTCTGCGAAGGAAAGCGATGGGCTAACAAGTTGGTTGCAGCAAGAGGGGTATAAGCTTCCTAAAGGAGTCGATTCGGTTCTTTCAAGCTACATTAAACAAAAGGTGCGCTTCTTTGTCGCTAAAGTGAATTTGGAAGCAAAAGATAAGTTGGGCACGAAGTATTTACGCCCTCTGCAAGTGGCTTTTAAATCCGAGAAATTCATGCTGCCTATTCGTTTGGGAACGGTTAATGCGAAAGACCATCAGGAGCTATTTGTGTTTGCGCTCACCCGTAAAGGGCGAGTGGAAACGACCAATTATCGCACGGTGAAAATTCCATCTAACATGGATGTTCCTATCTATGTGAAAGAACAATTTGGCGATTTTTATGCTGCCATGTTCGACCAAGCGGTGAAGAAAGATAATATGAAAACCGTCATGCTTGAATATGCATGGGATATGGGCTGGTGTGACCCTTGCGCTGCCGACCCGCTTTCGCCAAAAGAGCTGCGCGAATTGGGGGTGTTCTGGATGAAAGATTCACCGCAATATGTGAAGCCAATGGTGGGCAAACCAATGCCGACACAGCGCCGTATTATGCCGCCTAAAAATCAGGCGCGCGATGTGTTCGTCACTCGTTTGCATTTGCGTTATACGGGCGAGACTTTCCCCGAAGATTTAATGTTTCAACAAACGGCTGACCGCAGTAATTTTCAAGGACGATATGTGCTGCGCCATCCGTGGACAGGCACGGCAAGCTGCAAAGCGGCAACGCTATATAAGCAAACTCTAAAACCACGTTTTGAAAAAGAAGCGAAAGCACTAGCAAGCTTGACTGGCTGGGATATTAATTCCATCCGCCGTGAAATGAAA
>JALZUV010000159.1 GCA_023301245.1 Rickettsiales bacterium | reverse complement strand
AAAGCCCTTCAAACTAAGGCACTCCCTCATGCTCTCCGCCGACCAACTCGGCCTCACCCCCCAAGACGTCGCCGACCTCGTCGCCTTCCTTAAGGAGTACAAGTAGAGCAAATCTCATACTTTGGAAAATCGGTCCCGGCACTCCGCCGCGACCGATTTTTCATTACGCTACCCTAGCGCCCATTCTCACTGCACACCAATCCAATGACCTCAGCGTCTTCGAGGACACAAACAAAACAGCTTTAGATTATACGGACGCGGCAAGCGATACAACAATCAGGTCGCCGCCGTAGTAGGTTTTGGTGGGTTTCGGCGATCGTTGAACCTCTTGATCAGGGCTTTGATATCCTCAATATCTTTGCGTAACTCAGATGCCGTTGGCGAAGGTAGATCTTTCGCTGAAGACGGATCATGCGCTTCAACGATGTCGTGACACCTCTGATTAAGCCGTAAGAGTTCCGTGACTTCCCCCTCTTCCAGTCCGACTACCTTACGAACCTTCGATACTTCAATGTAGTCACGAAAGCGTTGGACCGTTCCATTAAGAACCAAATCCTGAGTGATCCGTTCAATCGTTGCCCGGATGAAACTATATTGGCGAATCATCTCACTCGCCATCTCCTCTGTTGGATCATCCGGCCACGGGAGCTTTTCGAATCTCTTACAATTGGCTTCTAGGTGTGAAATTCTCTCTTTGAAACTTTTGTGTTTCCAAGGAAGCCCCTCAGAAACCTTTCCCGAAAAACCTCCCGCTGTTTCAAGAGAACAGATAGCAATTACTCCGCCCTTCGATTCATCTTGTAGCTGCTGAAGAAAAACGACGTCGTGAGTAAATACAATGACTTGCCTGTTCCTAGCTTCCTGAGCAAGTCGTCTTGCAACTTTACCACGCCGTTTGTGATCCAACGACGAAACCGGATCATCGAAAACGATCCCGCAAGAATGTTTCGCTAGAGAGAGCTCAGCTAAAAACGAACCTAAGGCAATGGCACGTTGCTCACCCTCACTCAAAATCTCATCAATACTGTTAGCCGTCGGAAGGTCGAGCAGTAACTTATGATGCATTTTCCCTTTGATGCCACGTGATTTCAGCTTGGTCTTGATATGTCCGATTCCCAGCTCTTTGAACTCCTTGTCCAACGCCTTCTTTAGTTCGGCTGTAACTGCGACGGCGGAAAATTGTTTAGATTTAGCCGAAATCGAGTGAGTTTTCAGAGCTAAGTAACATTTTTCAAGCGCAGCCTTTTTCTTCATTTTTTGAAGCAATTCTAGAACCGGCCTGAGGCTTTTTGCCAAACTCATTCTCGCGGTGAGTTCGCCAAGTTCTTTTGTTAGTTCCCTCTTCCGGTCTTCGTCAGCTGCTTGAACGAGGGTCCGAGAAGCCTTTAACTGTTGGGCAGCAAGCTTCCTAATTCTCTTCCGAGGAGATTCAATTAGCTCTGGCACCTCTGTCCACTGCTCGGCTTCCAAATTTTCCAGCATCGAGTCTCTCCGCGAGTCAACGCAATTTTGGTATGCTTTAATACTTTGAAGGAGGGACTCATCCATTTCGTTTAGTTCATCGCAAAGAGCTTCTTCAGCTGTTATTTGGAGATCAGCCCCTTCAATTTTCTCTTTTTCCGTATCTACCTTCTGGATGGCGGCATCGGCAGTCTTGGCAACGTCATTCTTTATGTATGCATCAAATCGACTTAGTCGCTTTGTCCCAGCTGCTTCCAGCTCTTCTTGGCACAAAGGACAAACTCTTTCTCCCTTGATCGGAGGAAACTCTTTTTCTTGGTATGCCGCTTCAGTCGCATAGCGCCTAGCAGCTTCAAATAGTAGCTTCCATATCTGATCTCCAGTTCCGGGAAGTAAATCCTCGCCCGCTCGTAGTTCGTCAGCTGCCTTTGCGCCAGCGGCTATAGCAGCTTTTTTATCGCCAGCGATCTTCTTCAACTTGCCGACCGACTCGTTACTTACCCAAATAAGAGGGTTCCTGAGCTTTTCCGCATAAGTTTTTAACCGCAAAGCAGAAAGCCTATGTTCCTTGGCCTTTGACAGAGGATCGGCCACTTTCAGCGCTTGTTCGAGTTCACCCGCTCGAGTGGAGTTCTCTCCAGTGAGAGTTCCCAAAGATTCTATCGCATCTGCTTCAGAGCTAGGGGACAAATCTCCGACTATTTTTCCGACTTCAGTTTCGCCAAGAAGGTGCTCGAAGGGGAGCTTATTGACGTCGATTCGGGCGACCTCGTCGTTGAGCTTTTCCGTAAGTTTCGGAAGCACTTGGTTTGCGAGATTCTCTACAATATCGAGTCCGTAGGGCAAGAATGCAACATCATGTTCCGCCGTGAGGTATGACCGCGCGCACCTTGAATCAAAAACAGATACTGTGGAGAGGCGATCAGGTGAGGCCGAATCGCGGAGCCAGACGATTTCTTCAGACTCGGCGGCTACTTTAATTTTAAATTTTGCGGTGGGGATCTTGGATGCCGCTGAAAGATCGTTTGCATTAGGATGGATCGATTCCGATTGGTCTCTAGCCCGACAGGCTTTTTTCATTACCCTAGCGTATCCAGATTTTCCAGATCCGTTCCCGCCATAGATCACAGTCATCCCATCTTCTGAGAATGTTAAGGCATGAGTATTTGAGATCTGATTTACGTTCTCTAGTCCATGCAACGCAATTAGGGTAACGGTTTCGCCTGCTACGAGGGTGGCAGGGAGATGTTCGCTAGCGAGCGGAATGGACGTAAGGTCATCGATTACCTCAATCTCATTCTCTTTTTTTAGGAGGGCATAGAGCTCCGAATAATCTACATCCGAAAGTCCGGTCTCATTCTGTAGCAAGCGGCGCGATGCATCCCTTTGCCAATCCGGCAAGGTTTCGGTCCACGTAAGTATTTCTTTGAGCAGATTCATATAAGATAAATAATATAACAGTTAAGTCAACACTCATACCCCCCCTCATCTCTCCTTTAATAAGGAGCTTGGATTTTCACGATGTGTTTCCAACCGCGCCTTAGAAATCTCAATCGCTGCTTGGAGCTTCTGTTGCAGCAGTTCGCGCGATGGGAGGGCGGTCAGATATTCGGCAACGTGGATGCCGCTCTGGTCGAGTTCAAGAAGTTCGATTTGCTCGGCTTTTTTCCCAGCACAA
>JALZUV010000158.1 GCA_023301245.1 Rickettsiales bacterium | reverse complement strand
TATGATGCGGACAACAACACGCTACAGCGGTATCACCTTAAAGGTCCTTGTATAAAAGAATCGCGCGTACCAGGTATGATGCGGACTAAACACGGATCAGGGACCCTACAGCGGTATCTTACCTTATAGGGTTTGTCAGGTTACTATACAACAGTTCACGTTGTCGGCATCCTGCAACCTCCAGGGAATACTCGTACTAGTATTCGAGCATACGGGTATATTTCGTAGCAGTATCCACTGTAGCATTGTACGTTCTGTCAATTTACCGTAGCGTACAGCAGCATCCTGCATTGTAGGTTTTGGTCAAATTACCATAGCGCGTACTAGGTATGATGCAGAGCCAACGTGCATCAGGGACTCTACAGCAGTATATTTCCTTGTAGGTTATTTTAAAGATAGCGCGTACCAGGTATGATGCGGACAATAACACGAATCAGGGACCCTACAGCGGTATCTTGCCTTGAAGGTTCTGTATAAAAATAGCGCGTACCAGGTATGATGCAGACTAAACAAGCATCAGGGACCGTACAGCGGTATCTTGCCTTATGTGTTTTGCCAAGTTGCCATACAACAGTTCATGTTGTCGGCATCGTGCAATACTCGTACTCATATTCGAGCATACGGGTATATTTAGTAGCAGTATCTACTGTAGCATTGTACGTTCTGTCAAGTTACCATAGCGTACAGCAGTATCCTACACTAAAGGTTTGGTCAAGTTAACACAGCGCGTACCAGGTATGATGCAGACTAAACAAGCATCAGGGACCCTACAGCGGTATCTTGCCTTGTAGGTTTTGTCAATTTCCCATGCAACTGTTCATGTTGTCGGCATGGTACAACCCCAAGGGATTACTCGCACTCGTATTCGAGTACCAGGTATGCTGGTATATTTCGTACGGCAGTATTTGTGTTGTAACCTGTCAAGTTAACATAGCCCGTACCAGGTATGATGTAGACTAAACGTGCATCAGGGACCCTGAGCGGTATCTTGCCTTAAAGGTTATGTCCCGTCACCACACGACGGTTCCCGTTGTCGGCATCGTACAACCCCCAGGGATTGCTCGTACTCGTATTCGAGCATACGGGTATATTTCGGACAACAATATATTGCAATGTACCTGGTAGGTTATTATCAAGTTACCATGCGACGACCCGCGTTGGCGCTTGTGAGGGCTTGTGTCCCAGGGATATCGTATGCATAGAATGCGAAGGCTACTCTTGCTTTCTGTTGCGGACGGGGTTGGCGAGCAGTATAACGAGCGTACTGTGGCACAAAGTCACCTTCACCGACGCTCGCGACCATCAGGTAGGAAGTATTATTATTACCAGTAGACTATTCTGCAGTGCATGT
This sequence comes from Rickettsiales bacterium, assembly GCA_023301245.1. Classification (GTDB taxonomy): domain Bacteria; phylum Pseudomonadota; class Alphaproteobacteria; order Rickettsiales; family JALZUV01; genus JALZUV01. Next base: position 1,217 of record JALZUV010000158.1, on the reverse strand, counting down.
CTGTTTGTTGCGACGAGGGTGTCTCGCTGAACACACCGTGCAGTATAGATTCTACCCTTCTACTGTCGCGAGCGGAGGAATAAAGAATACCTTGGCCTGCTCGATAAAAACAAAAAACGTCGCGACTTTCTAAACGGTCGTTCCCACTCCCGTTACATACTCGAGCGCCTTCCGCGAATACTTCGGTCATCAATTGTCGGCTACCCAATCGCACACCGCACGCACAGCTTGTAAAGAGCGCTTCATCCAGAGAGGAACCCCTAAAGGCCTTTCCGTCAAATTACGATGCAGTGGCGGCACGGTAAAGCCTTGTGCCTTATCATACTCAGTGAGTTGACTATGCGTCGACGGCTGATGTTACCCCTTTTTCATAATGATATGTACACACTTCGAAGTACCCGGTACCTGGTACACACTTCAAGTATACTGTTGTCATACTGTGGTATCATCTGCGTGAAGAAACCTGGTGTGCTGGCTGGCATATGTTCTGCCCTCCTCGTGCCCACTACAGTTGGCATCGCTTGGCCAAACCACCCTGCGGTATTATATTTGCAATGTGTATCTCTGTCTTGAAGTTTGTGACCACAGAGCTCGTCTCCCTAAAAGGTATCCGCACGGACACAGGTTGTTCGTGATGGAAATATCAGTTTAATGAGAAGAACACACCCACGCATATTGCTGGAACCAGTTTAGTGCGGTAAACAAATTGCATGCCACGACCTCTTTATACATATCACGGGTTTATACTGGTACCCAGGTATATTGCGGGGTCCCACTTGAATGCAGCCATTTTTCCGTAAAACGAAAAAAACAATTTTACACTATTAATAACACCCGCAAGCGATCACCACGATCTCCATATATCGTCACGAGGCAGTCATCAACTATCTGTGAGCTTCAGCGGTCTCTAGCTGGCAGACCAAGGCACGCCACACGCACCGCTTCTGAAGAACGGTGTATCCAGCCAGGTGCTCCTGTCGACCGATGTCCCCTAGTTGCTGGTGCTGCTCGTCTTCCCAGTCCAGGTTTTCCATCCCAGGGTCCTTCGTACCGATCACCCCAAGGATCGACTCCGGTCCATGACACCGAAAGAAAATACTTAAAATGCCTGGCTTGGCTGACCAATCCAGCGACTATCTCATGTCTGCTCACGTTGTCAGCGAGAGCCCCAACTCGCTTGCGTTGCGCGTACGTTTGCTAGGCTGTACGCGACGAGT
>JALZUV010000157.1 GCA_023301245.1 Rickettsiales bacterium | reverse complement strand
ACCAAGGCCAATAATGCCTATCGTTGAAAAAGGAGTCGTCATTAGGCTTGGAACTTTTCTAGTACTTCAAGTAAGCGGTCATTTTCTACTTCGCTGCCGATAGAGATTCGCAAACATTGCGGCAAGCCATAAGCGGAAATTTCACGCACAATTACACCATGCTCGTTAAGGTGGTTATTCATGGCGGTGGCGGTGGCAGGGCTGCCAAAGTCGATCATTACAAAGTTGCCATAGGCGGGGATAGGCTTGAAGCGTTCGCTCACTGCCTCAATCACGCGGGTGCGTTGTTCGCGGTTTACGTCGAGCACATGGCGGGTGTAGGCGCGGTCACGAATGGCCGCTGCTGCTGCTGCTTGTGCAGCTGAATTCACATTAAATGGCCCGCGAATACGGTTCATAATGTCAATCATGTCGATTGGCGCAAAGCCCCAGCCCACACGTAACGCAGGGAGGCCGTAAGCCTTTGAGAAAGTGCGTAGCATGATAGTATTATCGCCTGCTTGCACCAGCTCGCGGCCATCAGAATAATCATCCACTTCCATATATTCAGCGTAGGCACCATCAATGGCGAGAATAATATCGTCGCGCAAACCTGCTCGCAGGCGCTGTTGTTCGGCGGCTGAAATATAAGTGCCCGTTGGGTTGTTAGGGTTGGCGATAAACACAATTTTTGTTTTTTCGGTCACGGCGGCCAATAGCGCATCCACATCGGTGGTGAAGTTGCTTTCTGGTGCGGTGCGTGGGATAGCCCCGTGGCTTAATGCATAAATTTTATACATAAGAAACCCATGTTCTGGGTAAAGCACTTCGTCGCCGGCATTAGTGTAGGCTTGAATAAGCATGCCGATAAGTTCGTCTGACCCTGCGCCACAAATGAGTTGGCTAGAGGGGAGGTCTGTCACTTCTGCGATGGCGCTACGAAGATCGTCATGGCCGCTGGCAGGGTAGCGAAAGAGTGATTCTGATTGCGCGTTATAGGCTTCTAATGCCTTTTCGCTGGGGCCTAACGGGTTTTCGTTAGAAGAGAGCTTAGTGATGGTCATCTCGCCACCTGTAGAGGATTTACCTGCAACATAAGGGCGAATTTTCGTAATAGATTCTTTTGGTTGAGGGTGGGTCACTCTTCATCTCCAATTTCTAAGGGTATTCCGTAAGTTCCAAGCCATCGCGTCTGTTCGATGATACCTGTTGTTGCAATGGCATCTTTTGGCCAAGCGGTATGATAACCCGCAATGATATGATATTGCCAGCCATTTTCGTCTTTTATAGCAAAGAGGCTGCTATCTAGCTTGCTCGCTTCAGGCGTTAGGTTTGCAGCGGCATAGATAGTAGGTTGGCTCGCATTTTTGCGTAAAAATGGAATTTGAGCAAATATTCGTAATTCTTCAGGCGCTTGCACGGCAAAATCTTCCCATAATTCGGGGGCAAGGCTGGGTTCGGGCAGTATCATCAAGCTGGCTGGCTGTTCGCGCAGCATTTCTAGCCCCTCTGAGATGGTTGAGAAGCGGTGGGTGGGTATCATCTCGCCAAAGTAGCAATGGGCGTAATAACTAAGCTCACTATAGCCGTGCGAGGCAACAAAAATCGACATTGGCTGTTCGTGCTGTGTTGAGGCGCTGATAATTTGCCGCCAAATAGCGCAAGCAGCAATGGGGTGGAAATTTGATTTTTCAAAACGTGTAAAGATGTCGCGCAGCATATCTGCCTCACGGCCAGAGCGTATAAAGCATTGAAGCGACTTGTCGCCACGCTTTAATTTGCCAACTTCATTAACAATTTCAATGCGTTGCTTAAGAAGTGCAATCAACTCTTCATCGAGCGTATCAATACGTGCGCGATATCCGTTGAGCTTGTCCTGTGCTTTTTCGCTTAAACTACCTGTAAGTGTCATGGGAGCGAATATGCCCGTATCAATGCGCGATAGCAATTACTGGTTTGCGATTAGTGCAAGAATTTTCTTCTCGGTGCGCGATAGTGGCAAGGCCGCAATCTCGTCTGCAGTTTTCCATTGCCAATCTGCATGGCGATTTTCTACCGTAAATTCATGGATATTTGCGGCTAAAATAAAGTGACTATAGGCGTGAGATAATTCTCCAATATAGTTATTTTTATCAATAGTATGGGTTTTATTATTAAAGTTATACATAGTTTCTTTTTGCCCCACTTCAGGGAACTCCCATAAGCCATGGAGAAGCCTTGTTTCTCGCGGGCGAATAGCGTAATAGCCACCTGTATCTTTCAGCAATAAGATATTCTTTTTACGAGTCGGAACTTCCGTCTTTTGTTTCTTTGTTGGGTAGCTTGTCGGGGAGTCTTTACCTAGGCAAATAATGTTGGCAGGGCAATCGCCGCAATTGGGCGATTTTGGTGTGCAAATGGCCGACCCTAAATCCATCATCGCTTGGTTATAATCGAAGGGATTTTTGTGGTTTAATAATTGCTCCGCTTTAGCCCATAACTCTTTGTCAGTTGGCTTTTTCAGCGCATAGATGCGGGCGATCACACGTTTTACATTCGCCTCTAATATGGCGACAGGCTGATGGAAGGCGAAAGCAGCAATAGCGTGAGCAGTGTTTTTACCAATGCCTGATAATTTGATGAGCTCAAAAGGTTCGGCGGGCAGGGTATTGAGGCCAGCTTGCTGGATGGTTTGGGCGGCTTTATGTAAGTTGCGTGCGCGGGTGTAATAACCCAAGCCTTGCCAAAGTTGCAGCACATCTTGCAGGTCAGCAGTGGCGAGTGAATTAATGTTGGGGAATCGTTTTAAAAACTGGAAATAAAACCTATTTAACACAGTGGTTACTTGGGTTTGTTGAAGCATTACTTCGCTTATCCAAATCTTATAAGCATCGTCAGTTTTGCGCCAAGGAAGTTCGTGTCTACCATGTTTAGCATACCAGTTATCGAGTGCTTTGTGGAACTTAAGAGGCTGCACGATTATCAGGAAATTCAGGCAATTTAGAGCGCACTTGTTTGGGCAGGTTGAAGGTGGTGGTCTCAACCACGCCTTTTTGTAAATTCACCGTGGTGGGGCGCATGGCTTGAATATGTTCAATTAGCCCATCGACTAGAATTTCGGGAGCCGAAGCGCCTGCTGTAATACCAATAGTGGTGGGTTTCTCTAGCCATTCGTCTTTACATTCTGAAGCATCGTTGATGAGGTAAGAGGGGATGCCCATTTCCTCGCCGAGGTCGCGCAAGCGGTTGGAGTTACTGCTATTTTCTGCGCCAATAACGAGTAATAGGTCAACTATGCCTACCATATCTTTCACCGAATTTTGACGGTTTTGGGTGGCGTAGCAAATATCTTTTACATCTGGCCCTTCAATATGTGGGAAGCGTTCGCGTAGGGCACTAACGATATCGGCAGTGTCATCGACGCTGAGGGTGGTTTGGGTGACAAATGCAAGGGGTAAGTCGTCGGGGATATCGAGCGTTTTTGCCGATTCAACCGAATCGACAAGGTGCATGGGGTTATTCACGCGTCCCATCGTGCCTACCACCTCAGGATGGCCTGCATGGCCGATGAGTAGTAGCGTATGGCCTTCTTTTTCGTAGCGTTTAGCTTGGTAATGCACCTTGGTAACCAGCGGGCAGGTGGCATCAATCGCGGGCATATTGCGACGTTCTGCTTCGAGCTCTACCTTACGAGCGATACCGTGAGCGCTAAAGACGCAAATTGCATCGTCAGGTACATCGTCGAGTTCTTTTACAAAAATAACCCCTTTGGATTTGAGGTCGTCAACCACCCATTTATTATGCACAATTTCGTGTCGTACATAAATGGGCGCGCCATAGAGTGCCAACGCCTCTTCGACAATTTCGATAGCACGTACCACGCCCGCGCAAAAGCCGCGTGGTTGAGCGAGTAAAATGGTAACAGGTGTATTATTAGTCATGACTGGCTCCAAGATAGGCGCTTGATTGCATTTCTACAAGGCGCGAAACGGTACGTTGAAATTCAAAGCTGCCATCGCCGCTCGGATAAAGTTCGTGTGCGGGTGCATCGGCACTGCAAATAAGGCGAGTTCTATGTTCATATAAAGCATCAATTAAATGCACGAACCGTTTGGCTTCATTGCGGTTTTCTTTGTTTAGGTGTGGAATGTTTGTTAAGAAAACTGTGTGGTACTGTTGGGCGAGTGTATTGTAATCTTCGGCGCCAAGTGCCGCTTCGCATAGCTCGTTAAAGCTTGCCCATACCATGCCATCGGCAGTTTTTTCGAGTTTAATTTCACGGCCTTTCACCAAAACACTATCGGGTTTGGTGGCGTGTTGGCGTAATTTATCGAATAGTTGCTGCATTGGCTTAATGTTGCTGGCGGGCTGAAAGTAGGTTTCACTCCCTTGCAGCTTTTCTAGGCGATAATCCGTCTCGCTATCGAGGGCGAGAATATCGAACCTATCTTTAAGCAGTGCAATGAAAGGCACGAAGGAATCGCGCTGAAGGCCGTTTTTATAAAGCCCGTCAGGTGGGCGGTTGCTGGTGGTAACCGTGACGACGTTTTTTTCAATTAGCGCGCTGAAGAGGCGTGATAATATCATCGCATCGGCAATGTCATGCACTTGGAACTCATCGAGGCAGAGCACTTCGCAGTTTTTAGCGAAATCTTCAGCGATGATGGGTAGGGGGTCGCTTTCATTAGGGTGGTCAGTACGAAAGCCGTGTAATGCTTCGTGAATTTCGGTCATGAAAGCGTGAAAATGTAGGCGGCGAGCTTTAGTTTTATCAGGAATATGGTCGTAGAACATATCCATTAGCATCGACTTGCCGCGCCCAACATCGCCCCACAGGTAAATGCCGCGAATATAGCGCTCGTGCTTTTCATTATTCAGCCACCCCATAAGCGAGAAGGATGTTTTTGGGCGTTCTTGAATATCTCCAAGTAACTCATCAAAATGCGTGATGAGCGTGCGCTGATGCGTATCTTCCGATAATTCGCCTGCATCTATCAATGCGTCATAAGCTTGCGCAACGCGCAATTTTTGCTTATTGGATTGTTTATGGTTCAAGTTATTACTCATGCCGCATCTTTAAGCGAGCAAGTGCTCAAGTGCAAGGCCGCTGGTAAGACAGTGGCGCTCGTGCCAACAATGGGCGCGTTACATAGCGGGCATTTGTCGCTTGTGACAGTCGCGCAATCGCGGGCTGATGTAGTAATTGTTAGTATTTTTGTGAACCCCACCCAATTTGGGCCAAATGAAGATTTTGACAACTATCCACGTGTTTATGAAGAAGATATTGCTCTGTTAGAGGCCGAAGCTGTTGATATTATCTATATGCCAAGCGTGAAAGAAATCTATCCGAATGGTCAGGAAGTTGATGTAAAACC